>JBAYKW010000029.1 GCA_041664365.1 Patescibacteria group bacterium | reverse complement strand
CTCTTAAAATGAATTTCGTCCAACCAAGCCGCATTTTTTGATCAAGAGGCATTTTAGCGGCCTGTTCTACCAATCTGTAATCTAAAAACGGCAATCTTGCCTCAAGGCCGAATGTTCCGCTATTTTTATCTTCATATCGGAGAAGAACCGGCAAGCTCCATTTGGTCAGATCTTCTTTAAGACGTTTGCCGAGATTATTTTGATAACCGAAACTTAATTTTCTATCAGCGAAATTTTTTAAAAAGACAGGATTTAAAAGATTATCAATGATATTATTTTTTGATGTTTTAAACAGATATTTTAATCCGTTTTTTACGTATAATGTTTTTAACACTTCAATGGACGCAAAGAAGGGCAGGGCTGTTTTAAAGCACTTAATAATTTTTTTATTTTTAAAAAGTTTTAATAAATAAAAGAAATAAAATTTTCTATAACCAGCCAATAATTCATCTCCTCCTTGACCGTCTAGTAGTATTTTTACTTTTTCTCTGGCTTTTTTAAACACCATTTGCTGGGCAAACATACTTGTTCCAGAAAAAGGTTCTTCTTGGTGCCAAATTAAATTATCTAATTCTTCAAGGAATTCTTCGGGCTTGGGGAAAATATAGTTTTTTTCAGCTCCGGTATGTTTAATAACTTCTTCAATATATTCTCTTTCATCAAATTTTTTATTAGCAAAACAAGAAGAAAAAGTTTTTTGTATCTCTCCTATGCTCGGAACATTCTTTTCTTTAAGGAGTTTATTAACCGTGCAAACTATTGATGAGGAATCTAATCCCCCGGAAAGACAGGAACCGATTGGAACGTCGCTTCTCAGGCGCAATTTTATGGCATCAATGAATAATTCACGAAATTGTTCGGTATATTTTTGGTCAGGAATTTTATCTTCTATTTTATCCGAAACTTCAAAGTCCCAATATTTTTCAATTATTATTTTACCATCTGATGCAAGTTTAAGCCAGGAGGCCGCCGGAAGTTTATAAATATCTTTAAAAAACGTTTCATTTGTATGGTCAAGCATTCCAAATTTTAAAAAATCATAAATTAAGGCGTCATTCGGTTTTTTGGGAATGCCTAATTCTAATAGGGCTTTTATTTCTGAGGCAAAAGTGAAAATTTTACCATCAAAAAAATAATAAAACGGTTTTATGCCAAATCTATCCCGGCTGCAAAATAATTCTTTTTTATTTTTATCCCAAATAGCGAAAGCCCACATTCCGTTGAATTTTTCAAGGCATTTTTCACCCCATTCTTTATAAGCGCAAATAATTACCTCAGTATCGGTATCAGATTGAAAAGAATGCCCCCTTTTTTCCAATTCTTTCCGCAGCTCAAGGTAATTGTAGATTTCTCCATTGAAGATTATCCAAATAGAACCATCTTTATTACTCATTGGTTGATGCCCTGCCGATGATAAATCAATTATAGACAAACGACAATGCCCTAAGCCGATATTTTTATCAATAAAACAACCCTCATCATCCGGGCCGCGATGTTTTATGATTCGCGTCATTCTCTCTATATCTTTTTTATCAACTGATTTTTGGTCTAAATTAATAACTCCGACTATCCCGCACATAAATTTATAATTTTTTTTAATGATTTTTAAGTAATATTTTTGTAAGCGCTATTATATTTCTTTGGTCCATTTCATATTTATCTACAAGGCACTTATTTCTCTCCCACTGACTAAAATAATAATTTTTGGCGATATCATTAATTTTAGGATTAAAACGAGACAGTTCCGTTAAGTGCCATATTGTTAGAATACGATTATAAATTTCTTCTCCTCCATTTATGAATTTATGAAATAATGGATTTTTCATATCTCCATTCCATAAATTCTTAATAAAAATATTTGCTAAATTCGTTACATCATCTTTTGTAAATACAATATTATTTTCATAAGCCCTTATTATAAAATCTATATCTAAATTGCTATGAGAGATATCTTCAATGTTGTCTTTTTCAATTATTATCGTAGGGCTATTTTCAAAATAACCAGAGTATGGCCAGGTTATATTATTATCTTTAATTGTTATTGTATTTTTAAGTCCAGTAGCTACGTCAACGGCGATTTGTTTATAATTTGGATTATTGAAAATTTGTGAAGCATAGATATTGGCTGTTCCCAATGTTGCGGCAACATTCAATATGGTTCGTTTTTTTTCTTCATTAGGCCCTTCTTTACTAAATATATAAAATTTAAAATCTGGATCGTAGAATTTATTCATTTCGTCCAACCAATTCTGACTTATATTTTTATCTATTTTTGCCTCGAGGACAGCACCTCTTAATAAAGTTTTTAATATCATCCCATAATGAGCCGAGTGTTCTGAATAACCTTGTACGCTGACCAAATCAACTAACGTACCTTTCGGCCCCTCAATTATAATTGTATGCTGGTCTTGAGAGGATTGATTTGTTTCGAAATCAGACGCAAAAACAGTCCATTCATTATTGATAGTTTGGAACTCAGATAGAGGAGTATTATCTAATGACACTTTAATTTTGGAATCCGACGGTGCTTTAAACCAAAATTTCAGGAGATATAAAGAATGACTTTCTGAGTCAGTAAATGAAATTGATAACCCTTTTTTGTTTAAAAATTCTAGAGCCTTTGGCCCGAAATCGACGAGGGTATTGTCATTGCAGTCGGTAAAAATTGGGGGAGTGGACT
>JBAYKW010000028.1 GCA_041664365.1 Patescibacteria group bacterium | reverse complement strand
GAGGCAGGTTACCAATGTGTTACGCACCCGTTTGCCACTAGCACCCGAAGGTGCTCGTACGACTTGCATGCCTAAGACACGCCGCCAGCGTTCATCCTGAGCCAGGATCAAACTCTCAGTAATATATCTAAATTATTTAGAATAATTTAGATAATCTGTTGTTTGTAGCTCTTGCTAATAATCGGTTACCAAAGTAACCAATTCTAATTTTAATGAATTGACGTATTTTGTGATTTCTATCACCTTTCAATTGTCAAAGTCCGTTTTCCTCACGCGTTTTTAATAACTCATCTGAAGTGAAGAAAAAACAGAGATGTCTAATCCGATATTCGGCACCACTGTTTTATCTCCAAAACATTTAATGTACTTTTGGGGTGTTGATTGGGGCGTTTTCGTTAAGATTTAGCTAATGTTAGCGAAATACCTATACACATTGTACGCAGATGAATAATAGACTATTCTGGTGATCATGTCAAGGATACCTCTTGTCCACAAATCACCCACACCCCTTATTTCTCGAGCAGGGGGTCTATCTTCTTTTTATTGATAATTACACTAGTTACCCCCATTACTAAAGTCATCAATCCGAATACCTGGATTATCCGCCCTACGGGATATAGCGTCGCCAGCCAGCCGACGATCAGGATTACGGGCAATCCTACAAGGTTCATGATCATCGTCAGATTACCGAAAACCCTGCCTCTTTTTTCGGACTGAGATTCTTCCTGCAACATTGTTTGTGCCGAAACGATAATTGCCACGTCCGCAACACCGGATAGGAACATTAACACCATCACATAAAGAATCAGCATCCAAAAATAGTTTTCGGAATAGCCAAAATTACTGACATGCTTTTCCAATAATCCGTACAAAGGCAGTAGCGATAACGTGATGGCATCCACCAAGATGCCGGTATTGATTAAAGTCCGTTTGGATACTTTATGTTTGTAGCGGTTGACTAGTAGTGCACCGGTCATCGCGCCCAAACCAATCGGCGCAATCAGAAAATATCCAATTTGTTCAACAGTAATATGCAGGAAGTTCAGAGCAAAATCAGGGACTAACCCCACAACCCCTCTTTCAATAGAAAAAACAAATGTAATCTGAAGCATCGCCATTAAAAGCAACGGTTCGTGTTTGATATATGCGAGTCCTTCTTTCATTTTTACCGCCATACTCCTAAGCCCGCTGATAAAACCTCTTTTGATTTCACCTTTTTGTAATACAACATTACGAATCGGGGGTAGTAGGGTATTAACGAAAGTTGCCAAAAGAAACGCCAGTATCAGGACAAAATATACATTATCACCAAACCAGGTTAGCAGAGGACCGGCCAAAGAATACCCCAGTAAAAAACCGGCATAAAGTGTAAATAAAAACAATGTATTGGCCATCAGCAAATTTTCTTTTTTGGTCAGAGCCGGAATGCTGGCACTCTCTGCCGGACCGAAAAATACTGAGATAAATGATATTAAAAAAGCACACAGCAACATCGCGTGGTATGAATCACCGAAAAATATCAGCCCGGCAACGATTACTCCGCGCAATAAATTGGAGACAATCAATATAACTTTTCGATTCAAACTATCCGCCAGCACACCGGCCACACTGCTGAATAATATCGGCGGAATTGTAATCAACGCAACTAAAAGACTGACAATAAAATTTGATCCGCTGATTTCAAATACCCGTATCGCCAGGATGAAATTCAACATGTGGCTGGCCGGCATAGAAAGCACCTGTGAAAGCCACAGCTTAATAAAATCACGGTCAGAAAAAATTGTACTGTCTCCTAGTATTTTAAATTTAGCCATTTTTTTTCCTGTTTGATTGTTTTTTCTTTACCTGTCCCTCCCGCCACTTGGCGATTTTTTTGTGATCGCCCGAAAGCAGTACTTTCGGCACGGACCAAGTTTTAAATTTGTCCGGACGCGTGTATTGTGGAAATTCAACGTAATCTTTCCCTTTGGAGAAAGTATCGTCCAGTGCCGACTCATTATGACCAAGAACCCCAGGAATCAGACGGGTCACCGCTTCTACTATCACCATCGCAGCTAATTCTCCTCCGCTCAGAACATAAGGACCGATCGAAACTTTTTCATCAATCAGTTTGTCCACCCGCGCATCAACCCCTTCATATCTTCCGCAGATGAATGTCAGCTGATCAAGCTTAGCATATTTTTTTGCCAGTGCGTGATCAAACTGTTTGCCAGCCGGATCCATCAGGATAATTTTGGCATTCTTTTTTTGCCGAACTTTTTTTAATGTTTTATAAATCGGATCAATTTTCAGAACCATCCCGGGTCCGCCGCCGTACGGCCGGTCATCAACAGTATTATGCTTGTCTGTCGTGGCCTTTCTAATATCGTGTATATTAATAATAGCCAGTTTCTTGGACTGGGCTCTTTTTAGGATTGTTTCGCTAAAATATGAATCAAATATATCCGGAAAAATTGTCAGAATATCAAATTTCATAGGAAAATAATGTGTCTAAAAACAAAAACCGTATCTGTATTATATCACAGAATACGGTCTCTGTCGTTTCTTGTAAACGCTATTTTATAACTTTAGATCGTCAATTGCACTGGTGTCTGGCTCCTGGACTGGTGACGGAGTAGAAGTCATCGGGCGGGCTGGTTTACGAGATCCTTCCGGTTCGTAAATCTTCAGATTTACCCTTGCCTGATTCTTTGCTCCGACCACTCTCAGAAGAG
>JBAYKW010000027.1 GCA_041664365.1 Patescibacteria group bacterium | reverse complement strand
TCAGAATATTTGATCTTTACGGCCAACCGAAAAGCGGATTTTTCGCTTATGCAAAAACTTTTACTGGCGGCGTAAACGTCGCTTCGGGAGATGTTGATGGCGATGGAAGAGATGAAATTATCACCAGTGGAGCAACCAGTAATACTCAAATTAAAATTTTTGATTTTTCCGGAAATTTAAAAAATGAATTTTTCGCTTATCAATCCAGTTTTAAGGGCGGCGTGAATATTGCCGCCGGAGATATTGATGCTGATGGACAAGATGAAATTATCACCGGCGCAGGTCCAGGAGGCGGACCTCATGTCAGAGTTTTAAATGGTCAGGGAGCAATGGAATTAAACTTTTTCGCTTTTAATAAAACTTTCTTGGGCGGGGTAAACGTCGCTTCAGGAGATGTTGATGGCGACGGAAGAGATGAAATTTTAGCCAGTGTGGCCTCTGGCGCTTCTCCTTACGTAAGAGTTTTTTCCAGTGAATTTCTTCAACTTAGACTTCAATTCTTGGCTTATTCTCGAGAATTTTATCAAGGAGTTAATCTTGTCACGGCTGATTTTGACGGAGATCAAAAAGCGGAAATTATTACCAGTCCGAAAAAAGGCATGGAACCCCAAATTAATGTTTTCAGTTTCTCCAGCAAGCAGCTTAGCCAGTTTTACGCTTATGGAAAACAATTTAAGGGCGGAACAAGTATAGCGGTATTAAAAACAAGAGGATACTAATTCTTCATATGAAAACAGAAATTCGCAAAGATTATTTTTTAAATAAATACGTTATTATTACTCCTGATCGGGCTAAAAGGCCGCACGTTGCGATTGTAAAAAATATAAATAAAAAATGGGTCAAATGCCCTTTTTGTTTTAAAGGAATAGAAAAAAAATTGATAATTAAACATTATCAATTTTCTAATAATCAGATTTCAGTTATAAAAAATAAATATCCGGTTTTGACCCTTGGTAATCCGAAATCTTACGGGAAACATGAAATAATTATAGAAACGCCTAAACACGGAACAGAACTTTCTCAATTACCCTTGAAAAATTTTATTGATCTTTTAAAAGTTTTCCAAGACAGAACTATAACACTCAGCAAAATAAAAGGCATTGATTATATTTTGATTTTTAAAAATCAAGGCGGCAAAGCCGGCGCGTCCTTGGTTCATTCGCATTGCCAAGTTTTCGCTTCAAAATTGCTGCCCCCGGATTTGGAAGAAGAATTTCAGGCAATGGACAAATATCAGCGCAAAAATAAATCCTGCCCGTATTGCGATATTATTAAAAAAGAAGAAAAAGGGCCGCGTCGTATTTATAATGATCGCCATATGGTCGCTTTTGCGCCTTATGCCTCAGCTTTTCATTATGAAACCTGGATTTTTCCCCGACGGCGTCTAGATAATATTACTAATTTATCCGAAGAAGAATTAATCTCTTTGGCTAAGGTTTTGAAAAAAGTTTTGACTAAAATTTATAAGCTAGGCCTTTCTTATAATTTTTTTCTTCATCAAGTTATTTCCAAGAGAAATCAGCATTTTTATTTGAAAATTCAGCCACGCGATTCGGTTTGGGGAGGGGTGGAATTAGGCTCGGGAATTATTATTAATTCTATGCCTCCGGAAAAAGCCGCCGCTTATTTACGTTAATATATATTTTTTCTAAAAAGCAAAGGGGCTACTAATTTATTTTTTTAGTAGGCCCCTTTTTTTAAAATTTACCAATTTCGCAATAATTAATAATAAAAATTAATTATTGCCTTAATGATTAAACAGAAGAATCCGCCAAGTCCGGCTCCAAATCCAGTCAGTAGTCCAATTATAAACCCATTTCTAATTTTATTGTTGAATTCTTCTACTAATGCAAATATAAATCCAAATGTAAAGCCAGCTATAAGTCCAGCTAAAAATCCGCTTCTATCTGTAATTCCAACAATTATAAGTCCAAATGCAAGTCCAACCAAGAGCCCAAATACGAGATTAGCAGGGTCTGTATCATATTTATTTTCCAAGCGCGGTATTAAGAAGAAGAACAAACTCAAAATAATATTTAGATAAACAGGCAGAAGAATGACACTCCACCAGCACGAGAATGTTAAGTTAGTCCAAGGAATTGCGTAGACAGGAACTGATTTAAAGTAGCTGATAATACTCAGAATTATTGCCATTATGATCGCACTTCCAAAAGAAGTTAAAATCATAATTCCAAATTTTCTTCTTGTGCTCATTTTACCCCCTTTTTTTATAAAGAACTGATTGATATTTTTATATAGATATTTTAGCATATTTTTTTGCTTTTTGTCAACCCCTTACTTATCCCTTTATATCAAGGGGATTTTTGACAAACTATTCTTTTCTGTTATAATAAAAAGAATAGTTTAATTTAAATATTCGTTTATGACAAAAATTATTTGGTCAAAAATAACCGGTCTGCCTAAGGATATTTTTGAAAAAGAAACCGAGGAAGTAAATACGACTTCAGAGGCGCCAGTAAAGAAAAAAGCAAAAGAAAAAAAGCCGTTTATGGCCAAAAAGAAACCTGAAGAAAGCGAGATAAAAAAATGGCTGCCTGATTCAGGCCAAGGTCAATTGGTAGTTGATATTTTTGAGAGAGACAATAATATTATTGTTGAATCCACGATTGCCGGCATTAACAAAGAAGATATTGATATCACGGTTGAATCCGACTTGATTGTTATCCGGGGTGAAAGAAGACAGGAAACAGAAGATGAATCAAAGAATTATTATTTGCAAGAATGTTTTTGGGGAAAATTTTCCCGGACATTGGTTTTGCC
>JBAYKW010000026.1 GCA_041664365.1 Patescibacteria group bacterium | reverse complement strand
TTAACTTTTTTATCTATTTTTTTATAAATTTTGGTTAATCCGATTTTGTTTATAATTTTATTTTTTAGTAAAATTTTTTCCATTCTTTTTATCGGATCTTTTTTCTGCCATGTTTTAATTTCTTTTGATTTTCTTATATCAGTGTGCGTTCCCTGAATATTGTCATCTGGTCCAACATGACCACGCATCCGATAGGTTAAATATTCAATAAAAGCTGGTCCTTTATCTTTTCTAATTTGAGTAATCATTTTTTGGGCGGTTTCAAAAACTTTAATTACGTCATTTCCGTCAGCGCGTATTGATTTAATACCATAATTTTTTGGCTGAAGATAAATTTTAGGATTAGCCAATGATTCTGAAATTGGCATATGAGTGGCGTAAAAATTATTTTCGCAAATAAATAAAATTGGCAATTTATGCAGAGCAGAAAAATTTAATGCTTCGGAAATTACTCCTTCGGCCATCGCTCCATCACCAAAAAAAGTAACAGTCAGGCGATTTTCTTTTTTAATTTTTGAAGCCATGGCTGTACCGACAGCCAGAGGAACCGTACCGGCAATAATTGGTGTAGAACCCAAAAAACCAGCCTTTTTGTCAATAATATGCATTGAACCCCCTCGGCCTCGCGAACAACCGGTTTCTTTACTAAAAATTTCTGCCATCAAATATTTTAAATTTCCACCCTTAGCCAAATAATGACCATGTGAACGATGGTTGCCAAAGGCAAAATCTTTTTTATTTAAAGCCGCGCAAACACCGACTGCGATTGCTTCTTCGCCGGTGTAAAGATGGCAGGGTGTTTTAATTTCGCCATCTAAAATTGGTCCGATTAAACTCTCTTCAAATAAACGAATTTTTAGCATTTGTTGATAGAGTTTGAGTAAGAATGATTTTGAATATTTTGATTTTGTCATTTTAATTTAGTTAGATAAAAATTATTTTCCTTTAATGTATTCAGTTTATTCTTTAATAATATTAGAGAATTACAGCGATTTGTCAAGTTTGTATCATTTATAAAAATTGACCCATTTATTAATTTAATTCTAATTATTTACTCATAAGGCTTGAGTATTTATTTTGGTTTAGCATAAGTCCCTTGTTCTAATTGTGCTATTCCTTTTTTTTCCATTTCTACTCTTTTTTGATAATAACTATTCTGCCTCACTTTTTCAAACAATGATTTATAATGAGGATTATTTAAACTTAAAACGTCTTCAGCTGCTACAAAGTCAATTAAAACTTCGTTTGCTTGTTTAAAAAAGGAGTCGTTATCAAAAGTAATTTGCGGATTTTCTACACTGCCATTAACCGTATAGTTCATTATTTTTTTGTAATCGGCGCTCAGTATAGATAAAATATATTTTAATTTAGTTTTTGCTGATTCAGGGTTGGTTAAATATTCGTACATTTTTTTTACACGCGGCAAATGCATCTCATTGGCCACAATAAGCATTTTTTTTCTATTTTGAGCATTAATTATCTCTATAGCTTTAATCAATTCTTCTATAGTACTGGTTGATTCTTTTTCTAATAAAATATTTTCAAGCAATACGCCCTTTTTTTCTAGGGCCTCTTGGTAAATTTGCCAATGTTCTTCTGGCGGTTGAGGTAAGTTGGGCGGGGCTTCAAGAACAGAATGACTGTTAACTATAATTGGTTTATGAAAATGATTATAAAGTTCAGTTGAAGCTAAAATATTAGCCTTGCCTCCGCCACTGCCAATCATGGCCAATCCTTGCTCAGTGGTGCGTATTTTATAGTCAAATTTACTATTATCAGTTGATTTTTCGGGGAAATTAGCTGTTTCATCGCGATAAGAAGTTGGCGACCATCTCGTTTTTCCATCAACCTTTCTTTCCGCAATACCGGCGTCCAGACACAAAATAATATCTGGTTCAGCTTTAAGGCCTAGATGCTCTAAGTAATTAATTTCTCTCCCTTCTTTAATCTCCATAAAAATTATTAATTAAAAAAGCCATTTTAAAGCATATATTAAATTATAATCTGAAAAAATAAAAAAGCAAGAGCTTCTTTGCGTAGTAGGGGGTTGACAAAAGTTAAAAAATATGCTATGATATTAAAAGTTCTTTATAATAGTATAATAAAATGAAAAATCCTTGAAAGGAGGTTATGAGAGATGAAAAATAAAAAAAGCAGAGCTTCGAGAATCTTGGTTGTCGCCCCTCATCCCGATGATGACCTTATCGGGTGCGGAGGCAGTATGGTTAAGCATTTAGAGAAAGGCAATGAAGTATTTGTTATTTATATAACAAACGGGGATGCAGAATGTCTGCAATTTCAATCGGATAAGTTCTCTAAAATAAGAAGAAAAGAAACAATAAGTGCTGCTCGTTGTCTTGGCTTAAAAGTAGAAAACCTTTTCTTTTTAAATGAAAAACCATGGCAATTAAATGAAGAAAGAATGAGGTTTGAACTTCTGAAATTGGTTAGACGAATTAGACCTGATATTTGCTATATTCCCCACGATAATGACGCTCACGTAGACCATCGGATTGTTAGTCGAGCGGCCTTGGATGTAATTAATATGGCACCCGGTAAATGGTTTAGAGGGTATGGCGGCGTCAAAGAGGAACCTTTTTCCATCTCGGTTATTTTAGCTTATGAAGTCTGGTCACCTTTAATGTCTCCCAATTATTTTGAAGATATTACTTTATCATTGGAAAATAAAATGCAGGCATTGAGGGAACACGAGACCCAGGCGGCAGCTAAATACGAAAGAGCTTATCGAGGAATGGGCGCATTTCGGGGAGCAATGCAGGAAGGCAGAGATAAAGAGAGAAAAAGTGTTTCATCGGAAGCATTT
>JBAYKW010000025.1 GCA_041664365.1 Patescibacteria group bacterium | reverse complement strand
TCTCAAGGCGTCATTTCTCAAGGAGCAAATGTTATTGATATTGGCCAAGTTGCGACTGATTCTCTTTATTTTGCGCTTCATTATTTCAAAGCCGATGCGTCGGTAATGATTACAGCCAGCCATAATCCGCCGGAATATATTGGTATTAAAATGATGGCCAAGGGCCCAAGATATCTTTCGGGCGATTGGGGAATCCCGCAAATTAAAGAACTTGTATTTAAAGGTGCGACCCTTAAGAAAAATATGTCTCTAGGCAAAATTATTAAAAAAGATATTGTGCCGCATTATTTGAAATATATTTTAAATCTAATTGATCTTAAAAAAATCAAACCTTTAAAAGTCGTAGTGGATACTGCCAATGGCGTCGGAGGAGAAGTGATTAAAAAAATATCCAAAAAAATTCCTGTTAAATTAGTTCCTCTTTATTTTACGCCAGACGGCAGTTTTCCAAATCATTTATCAGATCCATTAGTAGCAGCGAATCTTAAAAAACTTCAAGAAACGGTTTTAGAAAAAAAAGCTGATTTCGGTTTGGCTTTGGACGGCGATGGCGACAGAACAATTTTTGTTGATGAAAAAGGAGAAATTATCAGCAGTGATATGATTATTGCTTTATTTGCCGGTTATTATCTTAAGAAAGAACCAAAGACTAAAATTGTTTATAATTTAACTTGTTCCAAGAGCGTGCCTGAAATTATTAAAGAAAACAACGGTATTCCCATTAGAACCAGAACCGGTCATGCTTTTATGAAAGTAGCGGCTAAAGAAAATAACGCCATTTTTGGCGGAGAAATTTCCGGTCATTTATATTTTCGTGATTTATTTTTTGCCGAGAGCGGGGGATTAACATTAATGGTAATGCTAAAAATTTTATCGGAAAATAATCAGCCCTTGTCAGAATTGATTAAAAATTTTCAGCGTTATTATCGAATAGGCGAAATTAATTTTAAAGTTGAAGACAGGCAAAAAACTATTCAAAAAATAAAAGATGCTTACAAAGACGGCCAACAAGATAATCTTGATGGTTTAACAGTGGATTATTGGGGTTCTCCCGCGGGTTGGTGGCTTAATGCTCGGCCGTCAAATACAGAACCCTTATTAAGAGTAGTCATTGAAGCCAAAAATAAAGAAAAAGCGGAATTTGAATTTAAAAAAATCAGCCAGATTATTAAATCATGACTGAGATAAAAAATTAAATTAATTAAAATATAAACTTAAGATAGCCCCATTTTTTTCTTAACTTCAATTAGAGTTTTTTGCGCAATTTTTCTGGCTTGCTCGGTTCCATTAGCCAGAATTTTTTTTATTTTCTCCGGATTTTCGGCAAGTTCTTTTCTTTTTTTCTGGATTGGCGCCAATTCTTTGGCTAAATTATCAGCCAATAATTTTTTGCATTCCAAACAGCCAATCTGCGCTTTTTGGCAGCCCTTGGCAATATAATCCAATTCTTTTGAAGAAGAAACAAGTTTATGTAAATGATAAAGATTGCATTTATCAGGCGTGCCCGGATCAGTTTTTCTTTGGCGGGCCGGATCAGTCATGGCCGTGGAAAGTTTTTTGAAAATAGTTTCCGGCGAATCTGACAAAGAAATATAAGTTTCCGGACCTGATGATTTTGACATTTTCTTACTCGGGTCAGTTAAACTCATAATTCGTGATCCTTGGGTTAAAATTGATTTTGGTTCAAGAAATGTTTGACCGAATGTTTTGTTGAATTTTCTGGTAATTTCTCTGGTTAATTCCAAATGTTGAACTTGATCTTCGCCAACCGGGACTATTTGCGCTTTGTAAAGCAAAATATCGGCCGCCATTAAAACCGGATAATCAAAAAGACCCATATTAACGCTTTCTGGATGTTCTTGGCTTTTATCTTTAAATTGAGTCATTCGGCGAAGTTCGCCAATTGGGGTAATCGTATTTAAAATCCAGGTTAATTCAGTTGCTTCCGGAACTTGCGATTGGACGAAAATAATTGATTTTTTAGGGTCAATGCCGCAGGCAATCAAATCAATGGTTAAATTTAAAATTTTATCTTGCATTGTTTTCGGGTCATAAGGGATGGTAATGGCGTGATAGTCAACAATACAAAAAATACTCGGATATTTTTCTTGAAGTTTTACCCAATTTTTAATTGCTCCAAAATAATTTCCGATGTGGAGCAGTCCGGTAGGTTGTATTCCGCTGAATAAAGTCATGGCTTTATTATACATAATGATAATAGGCTTGTCAATTTGCGTGAGTAATTTACAATAGAAGGACTGCGAAATTCGTCTTCACTCAACACTCCAAAGTCTTGAAAATTAAAATAGTTTTGCTTCAGAAAAATTCATAACTCCTCCCGAATAAGTCGTCAGACAGATGAATTTTTCTGCAAAACTTCTTAATTTTCTAAGACTTTTCCCGCGACATCGTTCAGGCGAATTTCGCTATAGAGTATATAAAAATATATGAAAAATCAAGAATTAGCCAAAATATTTTACGAAATAGCCGAATACCTTGAAATGGAAGGAGTGGCTTTTAAACCCTATGCTTATCAAAAAGCGGCTCTTACTTTGGAAACAATGGAAGAGTCAGTGGAAGATATTTATCACCAAGACGGATTAAAAGGATTGGAGAAAATTCCCGGGGTGGGCGAGAGCATTGCTTTGAAAATGGAAGAATATTTAAAAACAGGTAAAATAAAATATTATCAAAAACTGAAAAAACAAACCCCGGTTAAAATAGATGAATTAACGGCAGTTGAAGGAATGGGTCCTCAAAAAATAAAAATACTTTACGAAAAATTAAAAATCAAAGATTTAAAAGATTTGGAAAAAGCGGCTCAGTCGCATAAAATTGCTCCGCTTTTCGGCTTTGGCGAAAAAACAGAAAAAAATGTTTTGGAAGGAATTAAATTTTTAAAAAGGAGCAAGGGAAGATTTCTTTTGGGAGAAATTTTGCCAATGGCCAAAGAAATTTATCAAAAATTGGAAAATTTAAAAGAAGTGGAAAAAGTTGACATGGCCGGTTCTTTGCGAAGAAGACAGGAAACCATCGGTGATGTTGATTTTTTGGTAAT
>JBAYKW010000024.1 GCA_041664365.1 Patescibacteria group bacterium | reverse complement strand
CTGACAAAACAGCCGTGATTGTGTTGCCGCAAAAAACGGATTTATTGGCCGAAAAACTGATAGAATTGATTGAGAATGAGGATAAATTAAAAAACATATCTTTGGCCGGATATGAAAAAATTAAAGAATTTACTTGGGAAAAATCTTCAAAGATATTTGAAGATATATTATTGAATAAAATTTAATTTTTTTTATCATTAAATAAAAACAGGCGCTATTTTTATAAAGCGCCTGTTTTAAAATTTTGAAATTATTAATCTTGTCTTTTTATTCTTTCGGCCACAGCTTCGGGATGTCGGAGATAAAATAAAAGTCGCGGATAGAAACTGGAACTGGCGCTCCATTCTACGCCCCATGAGTTTAAACATCCATCGCATTTTTTGATGATTTTTTTTATTTCTTTGGTTTTTGCGCTATGCCAAATCTCAGTCGGTGATTGATCTCTGACATTGCCTAAACTTGTATCCCATAAATTAAGGCAAGGAACAAGATGCCCGTCGCATCTTAAAGCGCAAAAGGTGTCAGCGGCAAAGCATTGAAATTTAATTGGTTGATGTTTCAGCCATTTTAACCATTTTTCGCGAATAATGGTATTGGGCAAATCACTGACAGCTTCAATCATTTTATTATTTTCCGTATTTATGTGATTATCATTAGCATTGTCATAAAAAGAGGATTGATTATACCATTGAACCATAAAATCTATATTTAATTTTTTGGCATATTGTTTGACTTCTTTCCATCCAGAAAGCGTAAGATTAGACAGCGTTAACCCGATAACAAGCGAAAGGTTATCGGGATATTTTTCTCGCAAATCTGTTAATTTATGCAGCAAGTAATCGATTTTTTCAAAATTATTTGTAATGCCTCGAATTTGATTATGTTTTTCGCCGATTGCGTCCACGGAAACGCCAACATTAAGTTTGATTGTTTTTTCCGTAGAAAGAAGCGAACTGACTATTTGAACAACGCGTTCCGCCGCAATGCCATTGGTGCTTAAATCTAATTTGGCTTTTGGTAAAATTCGATGTTCTGTTCTGATTATTTCTTCAATGTCCTCGCGCAAAATCGCTTCGCCTCCGGAATTGATTATATTTTCTAAATCGCTGAAAAGAGGATCACTAAGGGCTCGTCCTAATTCTTCGGCGGTTAATGGATTTGAAATTGGCTTTTTCTCCCAAATGTGGCAATGGGTGCATCGGGAATTACAGCGATCCGTTGTTTCAAACCATAGCCATTTTGGCTTTAAAGGTTGCCCGAATATTTTTTTGATTAAATTTTTATTTCCCCAGCAGAGTCTGTCAAAGACCCTTTTTATCAAATATAATTTGTTCATATGATATTAAATTATTTTTAAATTTGATTATTTTTTTAAACATTCAATATACATAGCTCCTCCTCGCGGAAAAAAAATAAATGATATCGGAGCTACTAAATAAGCCAAAAAGTAGGGGAGGATAATTACTCCCAAAAAACGGCCGGTTTTATAAATTGCGCTTAGAATCCAATGACGGAGAGATTTTTTAGTGTTTAGTGGCTGATTATTTTTTTGACTTAATTGTTTTAAATTGGCAGATTTTTTAAATTTTAATTTTTTAGAAATAATTTCCAAGAATAAATCATACAGAAAATGTATTTGATTAAAATATATAATCCTAACATTTTTATAACCGGCCAAATCAAGAATATTTTTCATTGATTTTTCGCTCCAGCGGCTAAGATGGTGAAAGGGAAAATCCCAACTGCTTAAATTAACAAAAATTCTCTCTTTAGAAGGCATACTGATGATTAATTGACCGTCCGGTTTAAGAAATTTTTTAGCTTCTGTTAAAATCAACCATGGATTATCAATATGTTCTAAAACTTCAAACATAGTAATAAAATCAAACAGAGGCAAGGGAATAGTTTTTATAAATTCTTCAACAGGCAATGGATAGACATTTTTAAGGTCAAAAGATTCTCGAGCAATATTAATTGCTTCTTTATCAATGTCTGTTCCCCAAACTTCAATTTTATTTTTTTGGAGAGCGGCTAAAAATTCGCCTGTGCCGCAACCTAAATCTAATACCTTTGTAGAATTTCCAAGATTTTTATGAGAGTTTAAAAATATTTTATGATAGGAGTGTAAAATTCTTGGTTTGGACGAATCTTTAACATTATAGCAATCACCTTGTTCGTACCAGTCGGCTCCGGGGCTTTGAAAGGGTGTCCAAAATTGAACGCCGCAGAGAGAGCATTCATAAAGTGAAAATTGTCCGTTTTGATTGCGAGCGTCTTGTATAAATTTAAAATGCCCATGGCGTTGACAAATAGGGCATGTTTGCGGAGATTGGTTGAGGGGCATAAATTATAACAATTATGAATTCTAATTAAAAAATATTAATAGTTGATTTTGCTTTACAATATCCAAATTTTAAGATATATTTAAGCAAATAGCAAATTAATGGTTAAATAATAAAAATGACAATCTCAATAATCATTATTAATTATAAAACAACATTGCTGCTTCAAAAATGTCTTGAATCAATCAAACAGATTTATGATAAAAATATAGCAGAAATTATCGTGGTTGACAATAGCCCTTCAGATGATTTAGGACAATTTTTAGAGGCGGAATTTTCTAATACCAGTTTTCTTAAAAATGACGACAATCATGGTTTCGGGCAAGCGAATAATCAGGCGGCAAAAATCGCACAAGGCGATATTTTATTTTTTTTGAATCCCGACACCTTAATTCAAGAAAATATTTTTCAAAAAATTATTAATGCTTTTGAACAAGACCCTAAAATCGGCATTGTTGCTCCGCAATTGATTTTGCCAGATAATTCGTTTCAACCCTGGGCCTACGGGAAAGAAGGGGGAATATTGGAAATAATCAAGAACAAATTTTTCACCCAATCAACCAAACAACCGAGTAACCAATTAACTAATACTGACTGGGTTTCCGGCGCGGCCATGGCAATTCGGCGCGATATTTTTGAAAAAGTTAACGGTTTTGACGAGAAATTTTTTATGTATTTTGAAGACATAGATTTGTGTTTAAGAACCAAGAAATTGGGTTATAAAATAGCGGTTTTACCGGATGCAAAAATTATT
>JBAYKW010000023.1 GCA_041664365.1 Patescibacteria group bacterium | reverse complement strand
TGAAAGAAAAAATAAAACCGGGCGATCTCGTAATTTGCGATCAATTTGTTGATAAAACCAATAACCGAAAAAGTACTTATTTTGACGGCCCGAAAATCGTTCATATTTCCGCCGCCGAACCTTATTGCCCAAATTTGCGAAAAATAGCGGCTGATACTTGCCGAAAATTAAAAATCCCCTGTCATAAAAATGGCACAGTGGTAGTCATTGAAGGTCCAAGATTTTCCACCAAAGCTGAATCTAATTTTTATTCTAGAATGGATTGGGATGTAATAAATATGACTCAATGTCCGGAAGTAATTTTGGCTCGCGAATTGGAAATGTGCTATTTAAATATTTCGTTAGTCACCGACTATGATGCCGGTCTGCAAGGAAGACCCGATATCAAACCTGTTAACGCGCAAGAAGTTATGGAAGTTTTCCGAAACAACAACGAAAAGGTAAAAAAAATATTTTTGGAAATAATAAAAAACCTGTCTAAACAACGAAATTGTCTTTGCGGCCAAGCCTTAAAAAACGCAGTGTTATGAAAAAAATATTTAAAAAGAAAAATTGGGTTGAAGTGTTAAAAATCTGGCCTACGGTTGCTTCGCCATGCCGACCATCACCATTTGATCTAAAAATTTGGGAAAAGAAAATTCAAGAAATTTTACGACAGAATAAACAACCCAAAGCTTTAGTATTCGGCTCTACGCCTGAGATTCGCGATCTCTTGGCTAAGTATCGCATTTCGACAACGATTTTAGACATTAACCCTGGTATGGTAAAGGGATTACTAAAATTAATGAAATACAAAAAACAGCGCAAAGAAAAAATAATAATAAACAATTGGTTAAATATAAATAAGTTATTTCCAACAGGCTCTTTTGATTTAGTTTTGGGCCATTGTTTTTTCAATAATTTGCCTTGGCGGCTTCATCTTAAATTAGCCAAGAGTATTCATCCAAGTCTTAAAAAAGACGGTTACTTATTAATAGTTTCGCCGATTTTAGATAAAGAAAAACCACTTTCACCGAAACAGATTATTTCAATGTATCGGCAAAATCCGCGATATTTTGAACAATTCGCCAATCGCTGGTATTTTAGCGTTGAAAGGCTTAAAAAATTAGATTATAACAAAAAAACAAAACAAATATTTTTCAGCAAAATAAAAACAAGATTAATAAAAGAAATCAAAAAACAAAAATTGCCGACAGAAATAATTAATAAAATTTGGCCATTCGGTGTCTCGGATGTTATGAATAATTACGTCACCGCTCATCCACCTCTAAAAAATTTAGTTAAAATTTTAAAAAATTATTTCAAGGTTGAAAAAATATCTTTTAGCCCGCTTTCTAGCGGCAGGTGTTGTCCCAATTTTGTTTTAAAAAATAAATAATTCAATTATAAATTTATGACAGAAATATTTAGAAGAGAAAAAGAAATTTTTCCTAAAGACGAATCTCTGGAAAAATTATTTGGCGAAAATTTTAATTCAGAAAAAACCATTAAATTAAATTCTGATTTAGATGAAAATAATCAGCCCAAAGAACTCGGTAATTATGAAGCTCGATGGACTGAATTAAAAAATCCGGATACCGGAGAAGTTGTAGAAGGAAAGGTTTACCTTCCAAAAGGAACAAAAAATTTTAAGGAAGTTTTAATAATTGATCCCGGCTATCACGGCGACTTTGTTGTACAAGAAGCAAAATACGCCGACGATTTTGCCTGCGGCGACCGAGCAGTAGTAGTTTTACGTCATAACGGCATAAGAATTGAAGGCGAAGACGTTAAAAGTTGTATTCACTGCTCCGAAAAGACAGATTATGCCCAAGAAAAAAATCAAAAATATATAGGCAAAGATGAGGATTTTAAATGGAGTCAATCTGACAGAGAAGTTCTAACTGCTTTAAAATCTCTCGAAGTCAATATTGACCAGCTTGATAAAATTGATGTTCTTGGCCATTCTTGGGGTGGTAGAATAGCCCTTACCTCTTTAATGGATCTTAAAGAAGAAATGAATGGTTCGGGAGAAAAAGCAGAAACAGCTAAAAAAATAGCTGACAAAATTAAAAATGTGGTTTTAATGGGTGCTTGGGTTGAAAATAGGCCAGAAGTAATTAATTCCTTTCGAGAGCCTTTTAAAAGTGAAGCTGAAGGTAATTATTTTAAAAACCTGAATGTTGATGAAACAATAGATAGTATGCATAATTCCGGTAAAAGATTAAGAGAATTAACGGCAGATAAATTACCGGAAAATTTGCGCATTGTCGGTATTCATTCTATTAAAGATCAAGATATTGATTTAGAAGGAGAAACACTCCCCTTTTTCCAAAATCAGTTAAAGGGTCTTAAAAAGAAAGGTTCTATTATTTTAAAAGATTTAAAAGAATTATTACCGGAAAAAATCGGCGGACGAGAACCTGCGGTTCACGATTATCCCATAGATCAAGTAAGGGGCTGGATTAAGGAAGTTATTAAAAAAAGAGAATAAATACGGGGTTGACAAAAATCAAAAAATTTGCTATTATTAAAACATATTAAACTATAAAAATTAGCTTGAAAATAAAAAAGGGAGGAAAAAATGACTTATTCTTTTGTAGCAAGGCGCAAAGAAGTAGATAAGAAACATAGAAACATCGAGAAAGAGGCTATAAAAAAGGAAAATGTAATTCTTCGGGGAATGATTGGCAAGAAAGTTAAAATTTTTATTGAAGTGAAGGGAGGCGGATGTGGTGGCTATATGGGGTACCGACCAGCCAAAACAAATGGAATTATAGATACAGTAGGGATTTTAAAAAATATTGACCGAAACAGTCTCAAAATAAAAACTGAAAAATGTGCAACTCCGAACATGCCTTTAGATTCTTATAAAAAAGAAGAAGTACAAAGAATAGTTGTGTTATCAAAATAATTTTTTAAGGGTTGGCATAAAGATGCCAACCCTTAAACGTTACTTGGCAAAAAAATAAAATCATAGTATAATTTATAGAATTATGGCAAAAATTACTTTAAATCATAATCAATGGAAAAATTACGCTAAAAATTGGAAACCCCTTAAACCGCCGGAAAGACCGTCGTTGCAAGAAATAAAACTTTATGAAAAATGGGCTAGAAAAAAAGCTGGCGGCAAAGCCATTATTTATGGCGCCACGCCGGAATTGCGAGATTTATTGGCGAAATATAATTTTGATGTCACACTAGTGGATAGAGAACCGAATATGATTCGGGCAATGCAAGAATTGATTAAAATATCCAAAGGCGACGAAAAAATAGTTATTGCGAACTGGTTAAAAGTGCCGCTAAAAAACCATCAGTACGATTTAATTTTATGCGACCACGGTCTTCATCACATTGCTTTTAATGATTGGCCTATTTTTTTAACAGAAGCCGAAAGATTGCTAAAACCGAATGGCCATCTAACAACCAATATTATTACCATGCCGGCCTCTGACACTGCCACGATTTCCGAAATGGTCAAGGTTTATAAAAAAAATCCGAAAAAATTTAACCGCCAAGATATGTGGTATTATCACTATCGTATTTTTTGGGGACTAAAGGATTATGGAAAAGAAAAATATATGAAAAATC
>JBAYKW010000022.1 GCA_041664365.1 Patescibacteria group bacterium | reverse complement strand
TGCTTTTAGCCGCCGCTTTCGCAGAAGCCATCGCTATTTATGCTTTGGTTATTGCATTCGGTATCAAATAGTCTTATGACGAACAGGGGACTGAAAGTCAGATCCCCTGAGGTTAGAAGATTATTAAATAAAATTCTAAATCACAAATTCTAAATCCTAAATAATATTATCGTTTATAGATTGTTTAGAATTTGGTAACTAGAATTTGGAGCTTAAAACAACATGGATGAATTAGTAAAAACATTTCACATCGATTGGAAACTGATTATCGCCCAAGTAATCAACTTCGGTATAGTCCTGGGTGTTTTGTGGTACTTTGCTTTGAAACCGCTAATGAAAGTAATGAACAAGCGCACGGAAGATATTGATCAGAGCCTGAAAAACGCGGAGGAAATTGAAAAAAAACTGAAAGTTGCCGGTGAAACAAAGGACAGAATTGTTACTGATGCCAAGAAAGAATCCCAGGCGATTATGGAAAAGGCCAGCAAAGAAGCGGAGAAACTGAAGGCGGACAAGATAGCGGAAACCAGATCGGAAATGGAAAAAATTGCCGCAAAAACCAAGGCCAGTTTATTAGCCGACAAAGACCAGATGATTGCTGATGCCAGGAAAGAAGTTGGTAGTTTGATTATTGAGGCCAGCTCAAAGATTGTCGGCAAAAATCTGGATTCGGAATCCAACAGGAAAATGGTGGAAGAGACAGTTAACCAAATCAAAAAATAGTAATGAGAAAGATTACGCCAAAAAAATACGCCCAAGCTCTGTATGAATCGCTGGAAGGCAAGGACAAGGCAGAAATTGCCAGCGCCATTACTTCATTTATTCAGGTTTTAGTGCGGAATAAAAGCATTTCAAAATCCGATAAAGTGATCAGTGCCTTTCAGGATTATTTGAATGAACAAGAAGGCATACAGGCGGTGTCGGTTTATTCCGTAAAAGCTTTGCACCAGGAAGAAAAAAAAGAAATCAAATCCGGTTTAAAACAAGCATTAAAGAAAGAGATTGAACTGATTGAATATATTGATCCGGAATTGATGGGCGGAGTGATATTGAAATACGGTGATGTAATTGTGGATGGTAGCGTAAAGAATAAAATTGAGAATTTAGCAAATACTATAGGTTAAAATTATTTAATATTTGAAATACAATTAAAAAAACAATTATGGCAAACAAGGACTACATTATTGAGGAGTTAAAGAAACAAATCACCGATTATAAAACTTCGGTTGCGAAAGAAAAAGTTGGCACGGTGGAAGAAATCGGTGACGGCATTGCCAGAATATCCGGTCTTTCCGACACAATGGCGTCAGAGATGCTTGAATTTCCCGGCGGGAAGTTCGGGGTGTCCTTAAACCTGGAAGAGGATTCCGTCGGAGCGATCATTTTGGGTGAATACGAAACAATCCAAGAAGGCGATACGGTAAAAAGTACCGGCAGAATTTTGGAAGTTCCGGTGGGTGAGGCATTAATCGGCCGTATAGTAGATCCTTTAGGTCAGCCGATTGACGGCAAAGGCCCGATCAAATCGGACAAATTTTACCCGATTGAAAAAATTGCCCCTCGTGTTATTACCAGGCAGAAGGTTACAACACCGGTTCAAACCGGAATAAAAGCGATTGATGCCATGATTCCAATCGGACGTGGACAGCGTGAATTGATTATTGGTGACCGTCAAACCGGAAAAACCGCACTGGCGATCGATACTATTATCAACCAAAAAGGACAGGATCAGATCTGTATCTATGTAGCAATCGGACAGAAAGAATCAAAAGTAGCTAAGCTGGTAGCGGAATTGGAAAAGAACGGCGCAATGGAACACACGATCGTTGTGGTAGCCGGTGCGTCAGATCCGGCACCGCTGACCTTTATCGCCCCTTATGCCGGTTGCGCTATGGGAGAATACTTTATGGACCAGGGTAAAGATAGTTTGGTGATCTATGATGATCTTTCCAAACATGCCTGGGCTTATCGACAGATTTCATTGTTACTCAGGCGTCCTCCAGGAAGAGAAGCGTATCCGGGTGATGTTTTCTATCTGCATTCACGTCTGCTGGAAAGAGCCGCAAAACTGAACAAAGATTACGGCGGGGGATCATTGACCGCACTGCCAATTATTGAAACACAGGCTGGTGATTTGTCAGCCTATATTCCAACTAACGTTATCTCCATTACTGACGGACAGATTTATGTTGAATCAGATTTATTCAACCAGGGTATCCGTCCGGCTTTGAACGTTGGCTTATCCGTTTCCCGTGTGGGTTCAGCGGCTCAGACCAAAGCCATGAAGCAGGTAGCGGGGAAACTCCGAATGGACTTGGCACAATATCGTGAACTGGCCGCATTTGCCCAGTTTGGTTCGGACCTGGATGAAGCGACCAGGAATCAGCTGGAAAGAGGTAAGCGGTTAACAGAGATTTTGAAACAGGTGCAATACGCCCCGATGGTAGTTGAACACCAAGTAGCTATTCTGTATGCGGCAGTTAACGGCATGCTGGATGATGTTCCGGTTGAAAGGATAGCTGAATTTGAAACTGAATTCCACAAATACCTGGATACTTCAAAAAAAGACGTGCTTGAACAGATCGTCAAAGAAAAAGAACTAAACGAAGGCTTGGAAAACAAGCTAAAGGATGTAATTGATGAATTCAAAAAAACCAAAGATTTTAACCAAGTCACAGTTGAAGAAGTAAAAGCTTAACCCAAAAAAAACAGTATGCCAGTAGCAACACGAGATATTAACAGAAGAATCAAATCCATTTCCAACACCAGGAAAATAACCAAGGCGATGGAAATGGTTTCGGCTGCAAAGATGCGCAAAGCGGTAAATGCTGTTTTGGCGACGAGGGAATACTCAAATTCCGCTTGGGAGATTGTAAAAAACCTTGCCGCAAAGACCGATCCTTCCTTGCACCCGCTTTTGCAAAAAAGAGAAAAAACCAAAAATGTCGGCGTTATTCTGATTACATCCAACCGCGGATTGTGCGGAAGTTTCAACCGGGAAGTAATAGATATGGTTGCTGAATATATCAACAACCATAAAAAAGAACATGTCGATGTGGAGGCGGAAGTCGTTTTAATGGGTACTAAAGGTCAGGATATTATGTTCCGGCACGGACACAACATTGTTGCGGAATTCGCAAAACTGGATATGAACGCCAGGATATCAGAAATAACTCCGATTTCCAGAATGATTATTAACGATTATCTGTCCGGAAAATATGACAAAGTCGCGGTTGCCTACACCGATTACAAATCGGCAATTTCACAGAAACCGCGAATGAGAAAAATATTGCCGATTGATCGTGAAGATCAGGAATTGGGTTATGTAGGAAAAGATTCGGAGAAACAGCCGGGTAGTATCTTTGAATCCGGATTTGAATATTTATTTGAGCCGTCACCGGATGCTGTTTTGGACCAGATGATGTACCGTTTGATTGAACTGCAGATTTACCAAGCATTGTTGGAATCCAATGCTTCTGAACACTCAGCTAGAATGCTGGCAATGCGTAATGCATCAGACGCGGCTGAGGATATGATTGATGATCTGACGCTTTACTTTAACCAGGCAAGACAGCAGTCGATTACGGCGGAACTCGCGGATATTAGTGCCGGCCGAGCTGCAGTAGAATAAATTCCAAATTCCAATCTCT
This sequence comes from Patescibacteria group bacterium, assembly GCA_041664365.1. NCBI lineage: Bacteria > Patescibacteria group bacterium. The sequence goes on along the minus strand of JBAYKW010000022.1, from coordinate 280 downwards.
AAATTCTAAATAATATCCAATGTTCCAAATCATAAATTCCAAACCGGGCTCAAAAATACAATGTACATTAGAAATTGGAATTTTAGATTTGTTTAGAGTTTGGAATTTAGAGATTAGAATTTCATAAAATATATATTATAAATTATTAATCATTATTAAAAAGTATGTCACAAACTACAGGAAAAATATCACAAATTATCGGTCCGGTTGTTGATGTGAAATTCGACAAAGACCTGCCACTTATTTATACCGCTCTGGAAGTGTATAAAGAGGAAAATGG
>JBAYKW010000021.1 GCA_041664365.1 Patescibacteria group bacterium | reverse complement strand
TTGCTAACGTCAAAATCGCATCCGCCGTATTCTCGGAAAAATACTGCCGATAATCAATCAGGAGCTGGTTTTTTTGAGGTTCGATAAAAAGAAAATAAGTCGCTCCGGTTAAGCGCTCTTCTTTAGTTGGCAGCGCTATCTCACTAAATGCTTTATAGTTTTTAGCGCATATTTTATTCAGCTGATCAATACTATGATACTTTTTTTCCAGCCAGACCTGAAAGCCTTTTAAAAATGGTGGGCTGTAATCAAGAAAGCAGTTTCCTTTGTACCAGTTATACTGAGTCCATTCCGTACCCTGCCCGGCATCAGCGGTAAAACCGATGACTCGGTCGGCGTAAGACGCACGACTAACATGCTCAACAATGGCTTTAACGTTGTTTTGCTGGTTACTCAGCCAGCGCGTGGAAGCGAAGCTTGGAGTAGCGAGATTGGGTTGATCAAAAATGAATTGATTGCCAGCATCGTCTTTTGCAAGCTCTTCTGGATGCTTTTTAGTCCAGTCCAACATTTGCCGCTTCCCGTCTACTGTGGGCATTAAAACAAAGTAAGCATGGGGGTCAACAGACAGCAGTTTCAGGCAGAAATCATCGATTTGAGAAAAATCATATTTTCCCTCATCTATATAGCCCCACTTACCTGCAATCATAGCCCAGTATAAATGGATATTATTATCACGACAATTTCCTAATTTCTCCTCGTTAAATGTATGTTTTTCGCCGGTAAAATGGTGCAAGGTCGTTGCCTGATGGTTGTTGATGGACAATGTTGGTATTGAGCCTGCCTTGATAATGACATGCGTTTCAGCCAGTCCGCTGTCTTTATTGCTCGGAATGAGGGTGACCGGTTTTGTGAATTTTCCCCCTTCAATACTGATATTTCTGGAGCCATACAAACCGAACTTTTGAGTTTCGATTTCCAAACGGCAATTTCCCATCTTGGAAATGAAACTTGGAACATTGATAGTGCCGCAAAATGAATTAACTCCTTTTACGTCAAGGTCGGTCAGGCATTTTTTCAGCAAAGTGAAGGAATAATTTTCAGTGGCAATCGTAACCGAAAATTCAAACATGGAGGTATCAGGCTTGAATTCGATCTTAAAACCGGTTTCTTTGTCGGGTTCAATTTTATCCGGGAAGTGTGCCTCCACGATTTCCACTTGCGGTTTATTGGTGGATAGATCTGGGTGCGCGATATGCCCCCAAGGGCGAGCGGCAGGTGGCGTACCGTATGAATGTTGCCCCAACCAGGAATCATCGTTGAAGGTCACTTTCTCCCACCCCGGAGATAATACCGTGGTTGATTTGAAAGTATTGTCCGATTTGATGAGCATGCTTTTTCCGCTTTCAAACGTAATGGTGCAGTCACACAACAGCCCGCCAAAATCTGCTTTATTATATATTTCCACGGCCAGAACATTTTCCCCTACCACAAGGTATTTGGAAAGTTCATATTTATCTACGAGAAATACTTCTGTGAAATTTTTGCCTCTGGACAGAAGCGTGCCGTTCACATAAATATTGGATACCATGTCATCAGCGGTCAGGAACAGCCAGGCTGACTTTGGCTTTTCTTCAACCGTAAATATCTTGCGGTAATAAATATTTCCGGTTACATGATCCTTACCTTCCGGGCGTATCCATTCCGCCTGCCATTGATAACCAGCTTTTCCTTTCGTCTCTTTTTTTAGGAATATGTTATCTATGAATAATTCGGCGGCTGACGGAAAATCGGCCTGTATTTCAATATGACTTTCCGCGGACAAGGGGGAAATGGCAATTTCCTGCTCAAACTTTTTGAACCCGACGGATTTTTCCAGATTTAATTTTAGTCGCTTTACCGGCAGTGCTTTTCCGAAAGCATCACAGGATTTCAAGATTACCACAACTTCTTCCTTCCCACTGAACGAAACCGGCAAATAATCAAATGAGAGTTGACAGGTATCAAAATTTTCAATCTGGTCGAATAAAATCGGCGCGCTGTCTAAGACTGCCAAACCTTTTCCCGAGATGTATAGAGATCGCGCTCCGCTGCTTTTTTGTTTTTCAGATAGCCCAACAGTAAGGCCCTTGGCGGACACTGCCCATGCCTCTATTTTTTCAGCAGAACCGTCTTCAAAATCACCGTTCTGAACTACATTGTCAACCTTGGTTTTATCTACTTCTTCTAGTTTTATTTCATCAAGCCAGACCGTACCGCTGGCAAGGTGCAGATAATAAATGATTTTCAGTTTATCGTATTCTTTTGTATTGAAAGCGAGACTGAATTTTTTCCATTCCTCCGATAGGATGGGAATGGAAGCTAATGTTGTTTTTGAATTAATGTCATTGATTATGACACGAGCCCCTGCGCCTTTTGCATTGATATTTATTGTCTTGGCCCAGAAACTGATAGTATACCAAGTGTTTGGTTTTACATTTATAGATTGAAGGGCTCGGCTAAACGATTCCTGGCTTTTTTGGCTGATACACAGGGAGTTATTGCCTGCATATTTAATCGTTTTATCAATGGTTACCGCGTTCTTATCAGGGCCATCATCGTACAGGTATTCCCATGCTTGCGGTTTGTTATTATCATCAATTGTTTCAAAACCGGAATTTATTAAAATATTGCCTGTGCTGTGGCTAACATTTTTTTCTGGGGGAATTGCCGCAGCCTGTGTTTGTACTGCTACTGTTGCTCCTTCCTCGTCCATTGAAAGCGAGTCGAACCATACCGTACCTTGGGCTAAATGCAGATAGCAACGAAAAAGGATCGAATCAAAATCTTTGCTGTCAAAAACGAAGCGGAAGCGTTCCCAGTTGGTGTTCTTAATATCAAAATGCACCAGCTCCTTGGTGGAATTACCGTCCGTGATGAAAATTCTAGGCCCCGCACCTTTTACTTCAATGCCCGATACTTTGGCAAATCCGCTCACCACGTATTTTTTATTTTTCTGAACTGGAATAGTTTGAGTGACTTGACTGAACGTGTTTTTTTCCTGCTGTGAGATACGGAGAGCCGCCTCTCCGGCGATCTTATCATTCTTGTCCTCGGCAACAGTATCCGGCTCAGCGCCAATAATGGTACAGGTCCAATCGCTGAGTTTTCCGCTATCAGTAAATTCATCGAAACCGCCATTCTTGATCATATTGGCGAAACTGTAGAGAGGAAAAAATGCGATGACAATAAAAAATAATTTTAAGTAGTTCATGTTTATCCTTTTTAAGAATTGAGCCAATTGCATAACTCTAAATTCCTCAGAATTACGAAGTTGACATTTCCCTTATTTCTATAAAATTCATTCATTCTCGTTTTTATCTAAAATTGTCTCAAAACTCGGAGGATAACACTCTATCAACAGATTTCTCTGTCACTTTCTAATTACTAGTGTTATCTTTTTACGCAAAACTTAATTACGGAGCCAGCGCTCCTCCTACATAAGTAAAAATATAGGTCTGGTATTCATAATAGGTCTGAGTTTTTGCTGTAGCAATAATTGAACGGTCTGCCGGAACCGCATGACCGTCGGCAAATACCGAATTAACTGCGCCGCGCACATGAGCAGCATAAGCGGCACCATCACCAGTCGTATATAAAGAAGCTACATACCAGCCGGTATAATAAAACTGGGTTAGTGTTCCGCTACTTGTTCCATCACTGCTGCGAATAGAATCACTGACCATAATTGCTTCTGACGGATTAGTGAAATTTTTCCCGCCCAAGCCCCCCTGGTAGACAAGTATTGGGCTTGCGGATATATTCATGCTTGATGTGGTATAACCGATCCTTCTCATTCCATAGGTATTGCTGCGTCCTGTATATGTAAAAGGTGCAACCGATGGACAAACCAGAACTTTGGTGCTTTTCAAATAATCATTGTTTACTAAAGTCTCAGCCCACATTTTGTCGCTGGACGCATTGTAATAAGGAGGAATAAAACCTTGAAAATCTCCGGCGTACAAAGTCATTGTCACACCAATTTGCTTGAGGTTGGATAAGCAATTAATTGCTTTTGCTTTTTCGCGAGCCTTGTTGAGCGTAGGAAGCAACATTGAGGCGAGGACTGCAATTATTCCGATCACTACCAGAAGCTCTATGATGGTGAACTTGTTGTGCCCCACGGTTTGACTGCCTGAGGGCTTAACGGTTTCTTTGCAAGTATCCGCGTCAGGTCTGCACACTTTCTTACCCTCCTCTGGTTTTTCAAAATACGATTCCATTTCCCACCTCCTGTTTATACTCTCGATTCAGTTGCAAAAGTCTAATTTTAACGATAGGGGTAGGGAAAACGCATTGATTTGCGCTCCCCTTCCCTCTGGCTTCACAGAGTTCGTTGTCTCCCTATGCGCAGAGTTCCGTGCCGACCCGGTGGTTAGCCTTTGATCGGACTGATTCGTTTATTCAGCTCGCATAACACAGCTTCACTTGGCGCACTCATTTCCATTTCTCCTTGTTTTTATTTTTCTGGTCAAAAATTAAAATCAACAGTCACGCTGTTCCCTTGTGCAGAGAGTTGGATGACTATATTTCCTCTTCCCCGACGGTGTCGAGCCAGCGCCTGGTGATGTCCACGGCTTCCAAACCGATGTCAGCGATGCAGTTGGAACATAATACGACACCTTCGATGTCGCCTTTCTTGATATAGCGATAATAGCAGTCAAGCTGATCCTGCATTTGTTGATTCGTAAGAGGCTTGAACTCGCCGTAGTTCCACATGTAACAACCAGACAGACGCCGTTTGCCGGGAGTCTTCTCTATGAATTTTTTGATATTCTCATCAAGAATCGCCAGATCCGCTCCTTTCCACGTCCACAATGTGACAACATCGCATAACGAGATGTAATCAGCGACTTTAAAATCCAACTGATAGGAGTACCACACCATCCATAAATCGAGTTT
>JBAYKW010000020.1 GCA_041664365.1 Patescibacteria group bacterium | reverse complement strand
TTATACCGGTGATTTGATTTCTTCCGCTTATGAAACAGGAATTGGAACAAATTATTTGGATTTTTCTTCAACCGTAACCGAACCAAGCGGCACATTATCCAAGTTTCAATTAAGAGCTGCTGATACATTGGACGCGCTTTCATCAACTGACTGGCTTGGTCCGGACGGCGCCACAGACACTTATTATCAATCAGCCACCAGTACAGCCGCTTATACCAGTCTTGATAATAAAAAATATATTCAATATAAAATTTTTCTCTCCACTGACAGTTTAGATGAAACTCCGCAAGTAAATGATATCAGTTTGACTTACACCAAAGCTTCACCCGGCGATTTGACTCCGGTTTTTTCGCAAACCAATTGGATCGGCGGTCCAAATCAATCTGATTTTACCGATACAACCAAATTTAAAGAAAGTTCAAATGTTGTTTATACCGAAACCGGACAAGTTGGTTTATCAAAACCGGAAGAAACAATTACGGAAAATTTTTCCAGTACGACCAAGCGCGATGCCACTCAAACTACGGCTGATTGGAATAGCGGCACAAACGAACTTACTCTGGATAAAAATATTACGCCGCGCATAGTCGGCACTTATGATACCCCAGGCACTGCTTATGATGTTGCTGTCTCCGGCAATTACGCTTACGTAGTGGATTCAGATCAAGGATTGGAAGTTTTTGATATTTCTACGCCCAGCGCTCCGATTTTAAAAAGCAGATTAACCAGCGTGTCATATGGTTATGGTATTACTTTATCCGGCAACTATGCTTATATATCAGGCTATAACTGGGGTTTATGGATTGTTGATATTTCAAATCCTTTAAGTCCAACCTTAGTTAAACGATATTATCCCTGGGCTAATAATACTTTAAAAGTTGATGTTTTGGGCAATTACGCTTACGTGGCTCACGGCGGCGAAGGTTTAAGAATTGTTAATATTACGGACAAGAATAATCCTTCAGAAACAGGTTTTTATGATACAACAGGTTCTTGTTATGATGTTAAAGTGCGCCAAGTTGGCGGAAGTATTTATGCTTACGTGGCTGACGGAGCACCCGGGTTATTGATTTTTGATGTAACCAATCCGGCCAGTCCAAGTCTTCTTGACACTTTTGATACTGAGAATGCTCGCGATGTTGCTGTTTCCGGCGATTACGCTTATATAAGTGATGGAAATTATTTTAGAATTCTTGACATTTCTACACCGTCTGATATTAAAGAAAAAAGTATTATAGATACATTGGATGGCGCGGAAGGACTTGATGTCAGCGGTAATCGCGCCTATCTTGCCAGCCATGCTTATGGAGTGCAAATTATTGATATTACTGATAAATCAAATCCGAATAAAATAGCAATGGTTGATACTCCGCAATATGTTGCTGACGGTAATAATTCCGCTTATCAGGTTGCTGTCTCCGGAAATTATGCTTACGTGGCAAATGGATATTATAATGGTTTTGTGATAATTGATGTAAGCGAACCATTTTCGCCGAATTTTTCCGAAAGCTTAAAAACTTTATCTGACAGTCAAGGTGTTTATATTTCCGGCAATTATGCATATATGGCCGAAGGTTATCAAGGACTTCATATTTATGATATAACGGGCAGCACGCCAAGTTATGTCGGCAGTTATGATACGCCCGGTTATGCTCGCGATGTTGTTGTCTCCGGTGATTACGCTTACGTGGCAGACAGTGATTGGGGTTTGCAGATTATCGATGTTTCTGATCCTTCTGCGCCAAGTTTTGTCAGTTGGTATAATACCTCGGGTACTGCCTACCAAGTCGTGATTGACGGTGATTACGCGTATGTAATTGATGCTACTACTTTGCAAATTATAAATATCAGTAATAAAACTTTATTAACTTTAACAGGTTCTTATAATTGTCCGGATGGTGCTTATGGTTTAGATAAAATTGGAAATTATGTTTACTTAACCAGTAATGGAGTAAATCCAACTTTTTCTGCTGTTAATGTAACCAATCCGGCCAGTCCGAGTTTAGCCGGTTCGTATAATGGCAGCGAGTATGGCAATCAAGCCTATGATGTTAAAGTAAAAACAGTTGGCGCTTCAACTTACGCCTTTTTGGCTTCAAATAATTATGGTCTTGTAGTTTTAAATATTACTAATTTAGGTTCTATTTCATATGTTACTCGTTTGGGCAGTACGGAACAAACGAGTCATATGCGGTTATCTCTATCCGGCAATTATGCTTATATTGCTAATGAGAAAGGAGGATTGGAAATAGTTGATATTTCAAATCCGGCCGCAATAAATCGTCAACAAAAAACAGACATGCCCGATTATGTAATGGACGTGATGGTTGACGGCAATTACGCTTATACGGCTACGCGTTCTTCCGGACTTCAGAAGGTTGATATTACTCGGCCGGCTTCAATATCTTCTACGCCGACAGTTGACTATGGTCGCGAAGTTTATGTCAGTGGAAATTACGCTTATGTGACAGAAGAAACTAATAGCAGTTTGAGTATTTTTGACGTGACGGATAAAACCGCGCCGGTCTTTTTATCTAATAAAGATTTAGGAGGCACTTATTGTAATGATGTTAAAGTTTCCGGCAATTACGCTTATGTTTCTTGTTATGATGCAGGTCTTTATATTATTGATGTTTCTGATCCGGCCAATCCTGTTTATCAGGGCGTTTATAATACGCCAAGTTATGCTTATGAAGTAATAGTTGATGGCAGTTATGCTTATGTGGCTGATTACACTACTTTGCAAATTATTAATATTTCCGTTCCAACAGCTCCCACGCTTACGGGTTCGTATAATTGTTCTGATTATGCTTATTATTTGGATAAAGTCGGCAATTATATTTATATAACCGGCTATAATCAAAATCCAAATTTAACCGTGGTTAATGTGAGTAATCCGGCCACTCCTTCGTTGGCTGGTTCTCTATATCAAAGTGATCGCCAGTTAAACGGCATTAAGGTTAATGGCGATTACGCTTATGTGACTTATACCGCCGCTTCCGGCGGAGTGGCGGTTTATAATATTTCCAATCCGGCTTCTATTTCTAAAATTGGTCAATGGGGTTTAAACAGTTCACAAACAGACAGTTGGGGAATTACTTACAGTAATAATAAAGTTTATTTATCATCCGGCACCGGCGGTTTGCATGTAGTTGATGTGACTACGGCATCCAGTCCTGCTTACGTGGGTACTTTTGATACCACCAATACTGTGCGAGGCAGTTTTATCTCCGGTGATTATCTTTATTTTTCAGATTACACCGGCGGATTAAAAATTTTAGATATTTCACAAACCATAGGAGCGCCGACTTTGGAGGGTTCGCTTGACACGCCCGGTAATTCTTATCGTTTGGATAAATTGGGCGACTACGCTTATGTGGCTGATTACAGCAGTGATTTGAGAATTATTAATGTTTCAAACCCGGCTTCGCCTTCGGCAACCGGAAATCTTTCTTTGGCAGGCAACAGTTATGATGTTAAGGCAAAAGTTCAGGGCAGTAAAACTTATGCTTATGTCGGTACAGATCAGGGAGGATTACAAGTGGTTGACGCGACCACGCCGGCCAGTCCTACCTTAGAAAGTTCGGTTAATATCGGAAGTAGCATTTATGGAGTTGAACTTAGCGGCAATTATGCTTATTTGGCCAGTGATACAGGAGGTTTAAATATAGTTGCTATTAACGGAACAAATGGTTCAGATCTCTCGCAAGAATCATCTAATAATGAAACTTTTCCATATAGAAAATCTATTGCTTTAACCGGAGCCGGCGACGCCAGTACGAATTATCAAATTATGGTTAAAGTTGGTTATAGCAGCGCGGCAACCGGAGTAAATTTAACTTGTTCCGGCAACTGTCAGGCGGATTTTGATGATATCAGATTTTATGATAATGATGGTGTCACGGAACTTGATTATTTCAGAGAAACATACACCTTGGGCGATAAAGCCACTTTCTGGGTGGAAGTAAAAGATAGTTTATCCAGTGGACAAAACCCGACTATTTATATGTATTATGGCGACAGCGATGCCAGTACTGCCTCTAGCGGCGCCAATACCTTTCCGTTATTTTTTGATGATTTTACCGGCACAACTATTGATACAGGAAAATGGAGCGAAACAGATACAGGCAGTCATATTTCACAAAGTAATAAATTAATCGCTACCGGCGGTTCGGGTTGGGGAAACACCAGTTTGTATAGCGTGAGTGATTTTGCCAGGGCTGATAATTTGGAATTATTGTTTGATTATAAACCGACCGGCGGAACTTCCGTGATGTTTGGTTGGAAAGATAGTACTTCCGGTAAGAATTATACGGATTTAGTTTATTCTTTTTATGATGCAGGTGATGTTAACTATGTTTATGAAGATGGTACCAGTAGGGGAATATTTTCGGGAGGATGGATTGCCAATAAAACTTATAAAGTCAGAATGCCATTGAAAACAGGTGGCGGAGCGAAATACATGCGAAGCACTGACGGCGGAAGAAATTGGGTATTGAATTATGATTCTTCATATTCAACTGAAGCGACTGAAAAAATCGGTTTTATCAATTCTGATGCTGCTTATGAAATTGATAATGCGTTTATTCGCAAAGTTGCTTCTGCTGATCCGAAAATAAATAATTATGTTTATAATGCCGGTGGTTCGGATTTAACAGAACAAGCTTCTGGTAATGAAGATTTTCCATACAAAAAAGCTATTGATTTGGTTGGTGCCGGAAATGCCTCCACAAATTATAGAATTCAAGTTAATGTCGGTTATGCCAGTTCTGAAACAGGAGCCAATTTGTCTTGTTCCAGTCATTGTCAAACTGATTTTGATGATATCAGATTTTATGATAATGATGGTGTAACAGAATTGGATCATTGGCGAAGCACTTATGTTGATTCTGATCAGGCCACTTTTTATGTACAAGTGCAAGACAGTATGTCAGAAGGTTTTAATCCGACTATATATATGTATTATGGAGACGGAGATGCGTCTTCTGCGAGCAGTCTAATGAATACTTATGATGTAATAAGAGAAATAAATACAGGACAACCGTTAATAGGAAGTTGGCATTTTGATGAAAATACTTTAACAACCGCCGCCGATAGCAGCGGAAACAGTTCCACCGGCACATTAACCAGTGGACCAACTTGGACTACGGGAAAATACGGTTACGGAGTAAGTCTTGATGCTACCAATGATTATATTAATGTTGCGACAAGTAGTATTACAGCCACGGCTGGTTCGGTCAGTCTTTGGATTCAGCCGAATTGGAACGGTAATGATAATACTAAACATGGTATTTGGAATCATCGCA
>JBAYKW010000019.1 GCA_041664365.1 Patescibacteria group bacterium | reverse complement strand
TAAATATCATCCTCAAGCAAAAATGACTTGCGCTTGCGGTTCGGAATTTAACGTTGGTTCAACTGTTCCGGAAATACACGTGGAAATATGTTCTGCTTGCCATCCTTTTTATACCGGCAAACAGAAATATATCGATACGGCCGGAAGATTGGAAAGATTCAATAAAATGGTTACCAAATCAAAAGCGATTAAGGAAACCAAAAAAACCAAAGTTAAAAAAGAATCTGCCAAGGAAAAAAAGGATAAAAAATAATTTCATAGCGATTGAATTATTGCCAAAATACTATTTGGATAATTTTTTGTTGTAAAATTAAAATATGGAGAATAATCTCAGTCAATTGAAAGATCAATTAAAATCATTGGAAGAACAATTACAAAGTTCTGATATTTATGCTGATCAGGAAAAATTGAAAGAAATATCCCAAAAATACAATCAATTGAAAGAAACTTATCGTTTGTTTGACCAACTCAGAGAAATAAACGAAAAAATTTTTGAAATTGAAAAATTATTAAATAAAGAATCTCAACCCGAAATGCTGAGCTTGATTAAAGAAGAATTGGAACAATTAAAAGAAAAAAAAACAAGCATTGAGTCGGAAATCAATAAAAAAGAAAAATCTTCCAACACTCCGGAAAGTCGCGGCGTAATTTTGGAAATCAGAGCCGGCACCGGCGGCGACGAAGCGGCTATTTTTGCCGGCGATTTATTAAGAATGTATTCGCGTTTCGCGGAAAAAAAGGGCTGGAAGGTTGGTTTAATTTCATCGCACAAAACAGAATTGGACGGCTTTAAAGAAGCTATTCTGGAAATAAGAGATTCTGGCGCTTATCAAATTTTAAAAAATGAAAGCGGCGTTCACAGAGTTCAAAGGATTCCTAAAACTGAAAAAAGCGGCCGGCTTCACACTTCCACCGCTTCAGTGGCGGTATTGCCTCAAGCCGAACCCGCGGACCTTAAAATAGATTTAAAAGATTTAAAAATTGACACTTTTTGCGCTTCCGGACATGGAGGCCAAAATGTTCAAAAAACTTCTTCAGCCGTAAGAATCACTCATTTGCCGACAAATTTAGTTGTTGCCTGCCAAGACGAACGCAGTCAAGGACAAAATAAAGAGAAAGCTATGATCATTCTAAGATCAAGATTATTGGCGTTGAATGAAGAAAAAAAACATAAAGATTTGGGGGATCAAAGACGGGAACAAATCGGTACCGCAGAACGTTCGGAAAAAGTCAGAACTTATAATTTCCCTCAAGATAGAATTACTGATCATCGCCTTAACAAGTCATTTTTCAATATGTTGAATATTTTGGACGGGAATATGGACGCGATTGTTGAATCATTTGAAGAACAAGAAAATGCTGAATAAAATTAACCTAATTAACCTAATTTCTAATTCCTGAACAATAACCTAAACTCAAAATCCCAAATTGAAATACGATTTAGAAATTAGGTCAATTAGAAATTAGAAATTTTATAAAGATGACCATTAAACAAGCATTATTAAGAGCTATTCAATCTCTCCAAAAAATAACTAAAGAACCTCATTTAGATGCCGAGGTTCTTTTAAGTTTCACTCTAAAAAAGCGCCCTGCCTGCCGGCAGGCAGGAAAAATCTGGCTTTATTCCCATTCTGAAAAAAAATTAAAAAAAACAGAAGAAATAAAATTTAAAAAATTAATCGCTCAAAGAAAAAAGGGCACGCCCGTGGCTTATCTTGTCGAACACAAAGAATTTTTTGATTTGGATTTCATGGTTGATAAAAATGTTTTAATCCCCTCGCCCGACACGGAATTAATGATTGAAGAAATTTTAAAATCTGCGCCAAATAAAAAAATTTTAATCGCTGATGTCGGAACCGGCTGCGGCAATATCGCCATTACTCTGGCAAAACATTTGCCATTGGCAAAAATCTATGCCGTTGATATTTCAAAAAATGCCCTAAAAGTGGCGAAAAGAAACGCAAAAAAACACAAAACAAAAAAACAAATTATTTTCTTAAATGGAAATCTTTTAGAACCGCTGCCTGAAAAAATTGACATCATTGCTGCCAATTTACCCTATATTCCTTCCCAAAAAGCCAAATGCCTTAATCACAGTCCGCAGATTGCTTTAAACGGCGGAAAAGACGGTTTAAAATTTTATCAATCTCTGCTTGAAAATGCGGCTGATTATTTGCGGCCAAACGGCAAAATATTCTTGGAAATAAATTTTAATCAGGCGGAAAAAATAAAAAAAATAATTAAAAAATATTTCCCTCAAGCTGAAATAGAAATAAAAAAAGACCTGGCCGGCCTGAATCGATTGGTTATCGTTAATCCTTAAAAAATATTAAAAAAAATCGAGTATAGAAAAATAATTCCATTCTCGATTTTTTTATTTAAATTAATAAACAAGTTTGTGTTTAGGAGAAACAACTTCAATCCAAACCGAATCGGGTAAAAATTCTATTTCTTTGTCAAATGTATCATAAAATCTGGTTGATTCCTGAGAACCGGCCCTTTGCCATTTTCCCTTGGTTAATTTGCCTTTTTGGAAAATCATCGCTTCGCCATCCCCTATGGTCGTAATTTCTCTCCGGCCGACTTCGTCTAAAATATTTATTTCTGTTTTTTGAATGATTAAATTTTTTGTTTTAATTTGCGTTCCGTCCGAATCAACAAAAGGATTTAAAGTGCCTGTTTTTGAATCAATGGAGAATCGCAGATAAAAATCTGTTTTTGAATCAAATTTCCAAGCCACCGGATCAAGATAATTAATTTTAATGAATTCACTTGATTCCTGACTGGTAAGATTTATATCATTGGAAAATTTCCAACCGCTGAAATTTGTTTTTATTTTTTCCGGCAGATTTTTATTTTCTATGGCTTTTTTTATAAACTCGCCGGAAGTATATAAATTGCTTGGCGCAACTCGGTTATGATCGCGCCAAAAATACGCGCCGCCTCCGCTGATTTCATTTAAATCGTAAATCTTATCATCGTTTTGATCACTTTTAATTGTTCTAAGCGCCTGATCGCTTCCTCCGGCATGAATATATAAAGCGCCGTATTCTTCAGCCCAACTGACAAAATACGGCCTGGCTGAACGAATTGGCCCGATTTTATCAGGCAAAGCGTCTTGATTGAAAACAGCCAAAAAACGAGTAATATCGGCCTCAGCCGGCGATTCATAAACTATTGAAGCGCTGTTAATTCCGCTGACCGGCCGCGAATCAATAAAATTATCCATCATTATCGCCACGGGCAATTTTATTCCTTCTGAAATCAACGCGGTCTGAGATTCGGTTGCATTATTATTTTCCGGAGCAGTATTGTTTTGATCAGAATTATTTGTTTGTTCAGGCGTTGATTTATTAATTGACGGCAAAATTTGTTTTTTCTGGCAGCCGCTCAAAGAAATAATCACTAAAACAAAAATTAATCCCCATGAAAAGAATTTCATTTTGGGGATTAATTTTATAAATATGGCTTTTCTTTTATTCAAAAGTTCTGCCATAAAAAATTCAATAAATTTATTTTTTCTTTTTTTCGTCAACTTCTTCAGCTTCCTTCTTCGGCGCTTTTTCTATTTTGGCAACCTCTTCCACTTTTTCAACCGGTTTGGATTCCAATTCTTTTAATTCTTCTTCAGAATGAGGCGGTTGAACCATTACCACCATTTCTTCAAGATTATGTTTAATTTTAATACTCGCGGGTATTGCCAAATCTTTGATTCTAATCGCATCATCAATTTTAGTTAATTTTGAAATATCAATCTTGATATCATGAATCAAGTCATCGGGCAAACATTCTATTTCCAGCTTGGTCATATTGGAAAATAAAATACCGCCCAATTCTTTGACTGCCGGAGATTCGCCTATTAATTTCAATTCCACTTCAACATGAATTTTTTCACCTTCTCTGATTTGATAAAAATCAACATGTTCTATTTTATCGGTCAAAGGATGATATTGAACTTCAGTGATAAGCACTTTTCTCGGCTTTTCGCCCTCAATCTCCAAATTCAACAAATCGCTTTCGCCGACTTGTTTAAAAATTTTTTCAAAAATTAAATAAGGCATCTCAATTGACTCGGATTTTATGCCGTGACCGTAAACTACGGCTGGAATAATTTCTTGTTTTCTTAAGATTTGAACCTTTTTACCTTTTAATTCTCTCTTTTTTGTATTTAAGGTTAACATATTTTAGAAATTAGTAATTAAAGTTTTATTAAATTATTATACCACCTCCCCTTTTTTTGTAAACCCCCCACCAAACAAAAATGTATTTTTTAAATGTGAGCCCCCAATTCAACTATACTTAATCTACTTATTGTTATGTTAAAAAATAATTTTAAAAAAATACTGGGGCGAACATTATTTTTGTTCTGGTGTGTGGGTAAAGGGCTGATATAAAAGTATACTTTCAATAATTGCCAAAATCAACATACTGACCAACAAAGAGCTTCCGCCGTAACTGATGAATGGCAGTGGAATACCGACAATCGGAAATAATCCGACATTCATTCCTATATTTATAATTGCTTGGGAGAAAAAATAAATCACCGCTCCCAAAACAAAAATTTGGCTGAAATTATCATAAGCGCTTTTGGCAATTTTAACAAGACGGGAAATAAGAGCAATATAAAAACCCAAAAGTAGAATAGTACCCATTAATCCGAATTCCTCGGTTAATGCCGCGAAAATAAAATCCGTTTCACTGGCCGGCAAAAATCTTAATTGGCTTTGCGTTCCAAGGCCGAATCCTCGTCCAAAAATTTGACCTGAACCGACCGCGATAGTTGACTGCGTAATCTGATAGCCTCGGCCTGCCTGATCGCTTTGCGGATTTAAATAAGTCAAAATACGGTCTCGCTGATAATCTTTTAAAAAAAATGACCAGCCCAAGGCGCCAATCAAAATTATCATCAATAATAATCCCAGAATATGCTTTTTATTCCTATCCATCATTAAAAGAAGTCCAAACCAGAGAATTACTATCATCATGGCTGAACCGAAATCCGGTTGGCGCATGATTAAAAATAATAAGGGAAGAATTATGATAAAACTGACAATAATATGATTAACCCTGACCGGCTGCCGGCTAAAACCCCAAAACTGAGCCAGTGCCAAAAGTGCTGCCAATTTTGCTAATTCAATTGGCTGAAAATTAAAAAATCCCAAATTGAACCATCCTTTTACGCCGTGAGAGACTTGTCCGAATATTAAGACACCCAAAAGCAATAACACAACTATGATATAAAAAACCAAGTTAATCGCTTTGATGAACCTAAAATCCAGAGAAGTTATGATAAAAAATAAAATAAGCCCGCAAACCGCAAAAATGGATTGTTTGGCAAAATTGCTGAATTTAAGATCTCCTTGAGAAAGCGAAAGACTGTACTGAACGCTTAAACCGATAATAATTAAAAGAACCATTAAAACGAATAAAGTGCTGTCAAAATTTTTAAAACGGCTGAATAACATAATTTAAAAACTAGGCGGCATAAAAACACTTAAATCCAAAACATTTATTTCCGGTTTAACATCAATGTTGGTTGCTTGTGGTGCGGTTTTTCCCCACGGTAATTCTATAATTTTCTTTTCTTCGCCTTTTAAGTATTTAATCGGGATGGTATTGATACCAACAATTCTTGTGTTTTGATAAAGAGCGACCACGAAATTAA
This sequence comes from Patescibacteria group bacterium, assembly GCA_041664365.1. Lineage (NCBI taxonomy): Bacteria > Patescibacteria group bacterium. The sequence continues at coordinate 752 of JBAYKW010000019.1, read as the reverse complement.
TTTCCCAAAAACTATAAACTGATTTATTTTCTACAGTGAATGCAACTTGAGGCAACTCAACCCCTTGAGAAGTCGTAACCCAATTCAATTGCGGACTATTAACAATCAGTTTTGATAAAATTTCCAAATTGGCTTCGCGGGGATGGCGAACTCTTTGCCAATTAATTTTTGAAATTTGAAAACTGACATCTTCTGATGAGGCATTTTTTTGGCCCAAAACAAAAAGATATTTTTTTTCATCAGGAAGAATAAAGTTTTTTTTGACAGGCGTTTGTCCGCCATTGAAAGAAAAATAGTACTCAATGGAAGACACCATCCATTTTTCATTAAAATTTTGCGCCGAAACTACAAAATCATATTGCGATTCCTGTCCGCTGGCCAAAGTTAAAATAGAGGTTTCGTCGTCAATAACAATATCTTGCGGCTTGAAATGTTCGTGCATGCCAATCCAATCTATTCTTTCTTTAGTTAATTCCACTAACATTTCTTGATGACTCTTGGTTAAAGTAAAATATATTATACCCTGCCAAATGGCAATCCCCCAAACAACCGCGTTTAAAACAATTAAAAAAACCTCCTTGGCCTTGCGAATATCTTTTTTGTGCGCCAACAACCATTGGGCGGCTCTGAGTTGTTTGAAAATAATATTTTCTCCCATACCAAAATTTTTTAAAATTTAGAGACGAAGTCGAATAAATTTTTACTAAAATTTTGCGTACCCTGTTAAATAATTTCGCCTCTGGCGAAATTCC
>JBAYKW010000018.1 GCA_041664365.1 Patescibacteria group bacterium | reverse complement strand
TTCGCCAATTAAAGCGGTACGCGAGCTGGGTTCAGAACGTCGTGAGACAGTTCGGTCTCCTATCTGCCGTGGGCGTTGAAATTTGAGAAGATCCTTCTCTAGTACGAGAGGACCGAGAAGGATGAACCTCTCGTGGATGAGTTGTCCTGCCAAGGGCATTGCTCAGTAGCGACGTTCAGTTTGGATAAACGCTGAAAGCATATAAGCGTGAAGCCGTCTTCAAGATTAGATTTCATTTGAGACTCCCGGAAGACTACCGGGTAAATAGGCTTCAGGTGCAAGCCCAGTAATGGGTTCAGCCGAGAAGTACTAATCAGTCAATGTTTAATCGTAACCACTAAGAATACTAATTAGCTAAAGCAGTATAAGATGCTTGCTAAATTCAAAGTCTCGTTCAGACTGGTAATCGTATTTGCAGTGTTAGCATTCGTAGTAGGTATTGTTTTGATGATCACTCCAGCCACAATCGCCGGCAATTAAGTCGCTAGAGGCTGGTTAATAAGAAATAAAAGCTTATTAACTTCCTCTGGTGATTCTAGCGGAGAGGCAACACCTGTTCCCATCTCGAACACAGTAGTTAAGCTCTCTAGCGCCGATGATACTCTTTAGTGGGGAAAGTAGGTCATTGCCAGTTTTATAGATAAATCCTTGCTTAAAGCAGGGATTTTCTATTTTCCAAAATATTTAAATATGTATATGGCCTATCCCGAGCTGTAGCGAGGGATCTATCATTGCCAGTTATATGAAAAATCCGTTCCTGAAAGGGAACGGTTTTCATTTTGGGAAAATTGAGCTCGATAAAACAGTGTGAAATCCCGCATTGGAGCGAAGGCGACAAGTGCGGGACAGGAGTTTTTCTTTTTGGTAAATATTTGGAAACCGCTTGACCGTCCAGAATAATGTGGTAAGCTTTGCCCACGCCATAAAAAACCCGCACACCCAGAGGAGGGGCAATAATGGCAAAGTGGAAGGGTAAACACACTCCTGACCGCGCTCCCAAGCTCTTTGGCAAACTAACAAACCAACTTCATCGTGGTGATTTACTGCGCATCATTAGCCTGATACAGATGCGCAGCCAGGCCGCACCGCATGACCCAGGATTACTGGACAAACTCATCTACCTGATACAGAACGCTATCAATAGATTCACGCTTGAGGACTTATATCTAACAGCCGAGGTACTTGGCAAGATATCTCCACATAGCATTGATGGATCGGCAGAACTGTATGAGTTCGCGGAAGCCTGCAATCTGGTAGGCCACCGGATCGAAAAAGTCGCCGGACACCAGGTAGCTATAGCTTTTGATCCGCTCGATCGGAAAAACGAGGCTTTGATCCTGCTGTCACAGCGACATCCCGATCTTGTCTCAATCTATCCAGACCGCGATGATGCCGGTCTGATCATCGTGAAGCTGGAGATTCCTCCGACATACGGATTGCACATTCCGGTCGAAATATTCAATCGGGATTAGCCACCATAGGACAACAAATCAATGTCCTATTTTTTTTGGCTAATATTAGCACATACTAATTCAATGTGGATAATTTTTCCGCTGATATTAGCCAAATAATTGATAGTTTGTATTAAAATATCCTTGACGAATAGGCATTGCATCATTTATAATCACTTGTATGATAATGTATGATAATCGCTAATACATAACTATATTATGGCTAATAAAGGGCGCTCTAGATTAACAATAACACTAAGGCAGGACTTACTCCCCTTCCTGGATCAGACCATCGATGGTACAAAAATTCGAAACCGTTCACACGCTATTGAATATATTTTGGGTAAATATTTGCAGGGGCCAAAAATCGGGAAAGCGGTAATTTTAGCCGGCGGTAAAGGAATCCAGATGCGACCACTGACCTATGAAATGCCAAAAACAATGATCCCGGTACACGGCAAGCCGATTCTGCAACATATTATTGAATCACTGCGCGATCAGAGAATCAAGGATATTACTGTATTGATCGGCCACTTGGGTGAAATGATCCAGGACTATTTCAAGGACGGGTCAAAATTCGGCGTAAACATCGACTACATAAAAGAAAAGCACCAGTACGGCACCGGCGGATCTCTGCGCGAATTGAAGAATAAAATAAATGATGCTTTTCTTTTGATTTATGGTGATGTGCTTTCAGAAATTAATTATTTGGAATTCATTGATTTCCACAAATCACATAACCAGATTGCCAGCATGGCGCTCACTTCCCAGGATCATCCGACCGAATACGGGGTGGTAAATCTACAGGGGTCCAAGATCGTTAAGTTTGAAGAAAAGCCGGAAAAAAAACCTGGCCTGTCCCATCTGATTAATGCCGGCATGTACATTTTGGAATCAAATATTTTTAAATACATCCCGCCAAAGGGATATGTCAGTTTAGAACAGGACATCTTTCCTGATCTGGCAAAAAAAGACAAACTGTTCGGTTATCCATTTACTGGAGCGTGGTTTGATGTCGCTACTCCAGAGATTTACGAAAACGTAATTAAAGAATGGCCTAAAAACTAGTTTTTCTATTTAGAGGCACGTCTTTCAATCCTGGAAGATGTGCTTCTGAAGTAGAAGGGACTCTCCCTTCACGCTCTTTTCACACCAACCTCCATAAAGGGGGTGATTCACATGACAGTGCTCGTAGGCGTTTCCATTAACCGGGAAGAATCCTACTATTTTCCGGATAGCGACGCTGACAAGATCAACTTGGATCCTTCCAATTACTCCTCGTGCGTCGCAGGGTCTTCCTACAACGTCGCCAGAGCATTGCAAGGTGCTGGCATTTCCGTGATGCTCGCCGCCACCATCGCTGATGATGTCAGAGGTGCCTGGATCAGCGCCGAAATGGCTCGTCTCGGACAGAACGTGTACTTCATGCCTTGGAGGCGTGACACTAATTTCAGCATCTCGCTGAGGAGAGGTGGCAAAAGCCAACTAGTCTGTGTCAAGGGCGATTACCTGCCCGGCAAGCTTGCTGAGCATGCTGTGATCGAAGGTCAGGTCAGACAGATCAGGCCCAGGTTCCGCGTCGGTACCGGGGTTCAGATTGCGGACGCGCCGGTGATCCACACCATGTTTGGTGAGGTCCTTGATGATGAGGGTAACCTCATCAACAGCACCAACGTTCTGAACCCGGGAATTTCCCTGCTGGAAGCGCACTGCGATCCCGAAACCGACTTCCGTCGGCTGGAGTCCCTGCACAACCTTCTGCAGCGGTCCAACATCCTGGTTGTGAACCAGAAAGAGTTGCAAGCCCTGCTTGCCAACATGAATCTGGGAAGCATCCGGCAGCTGCAGAGTCTGGGAGCCGAAGGTTCCATGAAGGTCCTGGTCACCAAGTCCAGCGACGGTGCTATTCTGTTCAACGGCGATCCGGAAGAAATTCCGGTCAGTGCTTTCAACGACGTCGAAGTCGTTGACCCTGTCGGCGCCGGAGACTGTTTCCTCGGCTACTTCATCGCCGGTCTGATGCAGAATGCATCGGTCCACCAAGCCCTGGAAATGGCTTCTGCCGCTGCGGCCATCACGGTCGGCAGGGTCGGGGGTTCCAATACCCCCAAACTGGCTGAAGTCCAGGAATTCCTGCAAATCCGCAGGACCTCCCCCGCACACTAACAAGGACGCGAACACTCCTGTGCTCCGTCCTTTTTTTATTACCTGAAAAATTATTGTTTTAAAATTTTATTCTGCAAATTTAAGTATTCCTGATTTACATCATTCGCTTCAACAAATGAGCTGATATATTCTCTCATCTTCTCTTTAACCTGGAAATTCTGAAAATCAAACAACGAATCGTCAAGCACATGCTGATTTTCTTCTCCGAACACTTTCTCAAGCAAAACAGAATCAATTTCAAATTCCTTTTTAGACTCATTAGGTCGAACTATACAGCACATTTTACCGGAGTCCCCTTTTGCCAGTAATTCTATTGCGTGTTCACCAAGTTTAATTGCAAACTCCCGGTCAATATCAATCGGCGCGCCGGTCTGTAGATAGTTCCTTGGGATTATGCATTGAGCATAAATACCCAGTTCCTCTTTAATCTTTTCCCGAAGGCCGATGGAAATAAAATTTTGCCGTGATTCTTTTCTGAATTTATCTTTCTGGTTATCCGATATACCGGAAACCGCCCGGTCAAAACGGACTTCTTCTGCGATCACCACAGTAGCATAATCTCCGTTCGATTTGTATTTTGTTTCTATCGCCTGCATCAGTGAATCGAGCGATACTTCCCTCTCCGGCACCACAATCAAATCCGGATCAGCGAGGCAAGAGGCTGCAGGAATCCACCCGGCCTTCATCCCGATCGTCTCAACTAAAAACACGCGTTTCAACGCATAAGCCGCGTCCTCCTTCACCTGTTTAGTGATATCAATAATTTTGCTGGCGGCAGTCGGAAAACCGGGAGCCCAATATGTTCCTGCCAAATCATTATCAACTGTTTTCGGCAGACCAATTACCGGGATCGCCAATTGTTTTGATACTTCATAAGCGGCGCTCATTGTATCATCTCCACCGATTGCGACAATCGCATCTATTCCTAATTCCTTCACCCTTTTTTTCAGTTGGTCAATTCCTTTTTCTTCTTTCAGCGGATTAGTGCGGGATGAACGCAGAAATGTGCCCCCCTGATTCTTCAGTACAGACAAATCCATACCGGTAAGATCAATAACTTTCCCTCCGTTCAACAGACTTTTCCATCCCTCAATACCCCCCAGTACTTTGTAACCTTTTTTTTGCGCAGAAATAACCGCCCCGTATAATGTGGCATTCAAAGCGGCGGCTAATCCACCGCCGGTAAATGTAATAATCGTCTTTTTATTGCTTAACATCGTAAATATATCATAGAATTTTTTTCGATATTTTTCAAGTTGACAGAGCCAAAATAAGCAGTTAAAGTATTAAACCAACCCCGTTTGTTAACAGTGTGACAGTGTGCCCTTTCAGGGCCAGTTCCACCTCGCCAAGGGAGGAAAGCTATGGCAGGGATCGCCTTAGGATTGTCTGCAAATCCAGAAGAACGCCTGATTACTGAAGGCAACTTACCGGAAGGAGTAACGGCCAGAGTCGACCACAGTTTCTATACGGTCCATGGGGGCGGTAGCTCTTTCAACATCCATGTGGCGGTTGCCGGCGCCGGCATCAATTCGATGCTATTCGTGCCGGTCGGCTACAGCCCGGACGGCAAACCGGACTTCAATCGAGGACAGATGGACGAAATGCTCGCGGGGATGAGCGCAATCCGGCTCCCACTGCGGGATCGGCATTCGTCGCGGGCGACTATTCTGTGTCCGAAGGAAGGACCGGGTGGGCGAATATATTCCTACAAACCCCCTATCCTCCAAGAACGCGTTCCGGATGCGATCGAAAAAATCCGGGAACATCTGCGTAACCAAGAACCGGAATATCTGGTCCTGTCTGGGATCATGGAGGATGAGATTCCGCTGACCAAGGCATTCACTGAGCACGGAGCAGGCCGGATCGTTTTCTCCCCTCATGTTTCGCTGATTCGTTCCGGCAAAGCGCTGGAACTGTTGCCTTCGGCAAAGTACCTGTTCTTGTCGGCCATCGAAAGTCAGTCACTGCTCGGCGAGCGCGTGTCTCTGCAGGATCTGCAAGAATTCTGCAAACAGCACAAGCTGGAGCTGGTCAGCGTTTCGAACGGCAGAAACGGACTGTGGGTCGCCACTCCTCATGAGGCATTCCACATCCCGGCGATTCCGTACAACGGTCCGATCGTTGACACCACAGGTGCCGGTGATGCGGTCATCTCCGGAATGCTGATCGCGTTCCTCAAGGGCATAAACTCGGTCCGCACAGCTGCTCTGCACGGCGCGGCGCACGCTCGCCTGGTCTGTACCAAGTTCGGTGGAAGCAGTGTCCCGACTTGGGACGAAGTTGAACAGCTGGTCGAAACTGTTCAGAATGGTGTCGAATTCGGCACCAATGGTTCTTTCTCCACGTCACCCTGAAAGTGACGTTTTTTTTATACCAATTTGTGTTAATATTAACTGTAATGAAGGTATTATAATTATAGAAATGAAAAAAGTTTTTCTTATTACCCTGGTTTGGTTTCTGGTGATCAATGCTTTTAGTTTAATAGCGTTAAACCGCCTCAATCTGGAAAAAGACAGCGCATATCAATGGATTATTGATTCCGATGCCAAAGTAGAACAACAAACATGGAACCCCACAGTTTCACATGCTCAGTGGGATTCTTTTTGGTTAATTTCAGTTGTTGATAAGGGATACCAATATACGGAAGGCAAACTTTCCAACATCGTTTTTTTTCCTGCTTACCCCGCTTTGATAAAATTATTATCACTAATATTTGGGGAATATATTCTTTCAGGATGGGTAGTCAGCGCTGTCTTCCTTTTTCTGGCTATGCTGATGTTTTATAAATTAGTTCATGAATTTCACCCGAAAATTAATCCATATTACCCAATCATATTTCTTTTGTTGTTCCCAACGGCTTTTTTTCTGAACGCTGTATATACCGAATCCACTTTTTTATTTTTTTCTATCGCAACATTCTTTTATCTGTTAAAAAGAAAATTCTGGCTGGCCGGTTTATTCGGAATGTTCGCGGCTTTAACCAGAATTAACGGCATATTATTAATTATTCCGTTTATTTGGGAACTGTATCAACACCTCAGAGTATCAAAAAAAACAAAATTCACTTTTCTGTCTTCCTTACTGGTGCCACTCGGGACTGCAATTTTCTTTTTTTATCACTACATACGATTCGGTGATTTCTTATTATTCTTTAAAATTCAGAAAATGTGGGGACGGGGATTCAGTCCGGACTTAGCAATTTTTAGATTTGATAACCCACAAATGATAGTAAATTTTGCATTAGATGTTTCTTTTATAATCTTCGGAATAATTGCTAGCATATTTGTGATCCGAAGAATTCGCACATCTTATGGGTTATATACACTAGCTGCGATTGCCGTCCCGTTAATCAGCGGGACAATTATGGGTATCGGCAGATTCATTCTTGTTTTATTTCCACTGTTTATTCTGCCAGCAACATTTAAAAATGAAATGTCAAGATATGTCTGGATCAGTATTTCATCCGGTATGCTTGCGCTATACACTCTGCTGTTTGTAAATAATTATTGGGCCGGGTAAGAACGCACATTGACAAATAGCATATAAAATGCTAATATACATATTCAATCGAATAACAATAATGAATTGTTATATGTATATTAAAATGTCGAAATTACTTTTATTTGGCGCAAGCATCATAGTCGGAACATGCGCTTTTTTTATTACATCAGCAAACGCAGCCGATATCCGGACGATTATATTCCCGGTATTAGGACCGACGCGCTATTCAAATGATTTCGGTGCCGCACGCAGTGGAGGTAGAAGTCATGAAGGAATTGATATTATTGGTACCAAGCACCAAGAGTTAGTTGCTGTTATGGACGGCACGGTCAGATTGGTAAATTACCCTGAACCATACTGGGGTTATGCTGTAATTCTGGAAGGTGTTGACGGTTATCAATACTGGTACCTGCATATGAATAATGATTCGCCAGGCACGGATGATGGTCGCGCCAGCGGACCGGATATTTACGCACCAGACATCGCACCCCGACTTCCGGTCAAGCAAGGACAGTTGATCGGCTACATGGGCGACAGCGGTAATGCCGAATACACGGTAGACCATTTGCATTTTGAAATTCACCGTCCGGATGGCAATGTTATTAATCCTTACGAAACATTATTAGCTGCACCAAAAATATTTTCACCAGTAGTGGGACCAACCCTTCAGAATGAATTGTTACCATATGCTCAATTTAAGGGAGGGGCATCGGTTGCTACCGGTAGTTTAAATGATAAATATGAAGGAAAGGAATTAATAACCGGTGCCGGACCAGGTGGAAGCCCGCATTTGCGTGTCTTTTCTGAGACAGGAAAACTGCTTTCGCAATTCTATGCTTATCCTGAAAATTTTCGGGGTGGGATAGATGTCGCCACCGGCGATATTGATGGCGACGGCGATGATGAAATTATCACAATACCGGGTCCTGGAATGTCGGCATTTGTCCGCGTGTTTACTCAAAGCGGAGAATTGTTGAAAGAATTTCTTGCCTACCCTGATTCCTACAAAATGGGAGGCAATGTCAGCGCCGCTGATCTTAATGGGGATAAAAAGGCGGAAATAGTTGCCGGCACCTTAACTGGCGGCGGACCGCAGGTTAGAGTGTTCAAATCTAATGGCAAACTTCTATATCAATTTTTCGCTTACGCCGACAGCTTTCGCGGAGGAGTAGATGTTGCGGCTATAGCCGCATCTCCTGAGAATAGATCGATGATCATTACCGCTCCCGGTCTAGGTGGTGGACCGCAGGTGCGGATTTTCAAACCATGGGGTGAAATTCTCGGACAGTTCTTTGCCTATGACGAACAATTCCGTGGAGGAGTCCGCGTCAGTATCGGGGAGCTTATGTCTGATTTTTCCGGTCCGGAAATTGTCACTGCACCTGCCGGACGTGGCGGTCCCGATTTTCGAGTCTTTGATATCCACGGTAATTTGCGTACTTATCTTAAAGCATACGAACGATGGTGGCGCGGTGGTTATGATGTAGCTATTGGCGATGATTTTATATATACCGTTACAACAAATGGCGGACGAAGGGCATCCGTCAGAACACTATCACCCTAGATAATTTGACGAATGTGATATAATATAGTAACTTGTTCAGTTCGGATGTTGAATTGAATACTTGTTTACAATTACAGAAAGATGCCTGCCTCGCTGAGGCGATGCGAAGCGGGCCAGAGTCCCCGCACCATTCGTAAACTCAGGTGCAAGGCAAGGGGTCGAGCGATAAAAAGCAAGCAAACTGCTTTGCTTTACGAGGAGTCGAGGCGGGCTGGCTGATGCGCTATCAGCGCCAGACAGCCCCGGACAATAGTGTTACTCAAAAAGAAAGTATTTTAACAAAAATTATTATTATAT
>JBAYKW010000017.1 GCA_041664365.1 Patescibacteria group bacterium | reverse complement strand
TTGCCGGCTTAATTTTTCCCATTTTTTATTAAGTTCTTTAATGTCAATATTATCAGAGCCGTAAACATCGGCTAAATTTTTAAAATAAGCGGGTAAATTTTTGTAGGTTTCAGGGATTTTACCTTCTTGTAAAAGTTGATCAGTTTTATCAGCCAAAACTTGAAATCTGCTTACTATTTTTGGCCATTCAAAAGGAAAAACATCGCAATATGGTTTTAAGTCAATACCTTTATCTTTTTTAGAATTATAGATATCGTAAACACGCTCGGCGCCATCAATGTTTTTTAATGAAGTTTCTTCTTTTCCGCCCGGCGCGTCAGCCAATTCTATTTGTTTAACATAAGCTTGGTCAAAATATTTTCCCAAGATTCCGGCTGCGTCAAGAAATAAATCCAACTCCGATTTGTTAATGCCCATTTTTGAAAAATTTTCATCAGTCAATTTTTTTGACCACTCTCTTGATAGAACAATGGCCGCTAATTGTTGTTCCGAAGAAGCTAATACCAGTGTCCGCCAAGCTTCAGGGATAATTTCTCTTAAAGGTTCAAGTATTTCAAATTGTTTTAAGGCTAAATTCTCATCAAGTTTGTCGGGGTCGGAAAGAATTTTTTTTATTTCCTTATATTCTTTGTTCTCGGGAATTTTATTCGCCCATTCGGCTGATTTATCTTGCAAGGCGGAAAAAACAAAATCTTTCCATCGTTCATTAACGGTATTTTTTGCCAGATCAAAAAATTTATCAATACTTTCAATATTTTTCGGACATTCGGGCCAACCATCTTTTTCAATTGATTCTTTCAATTTTAATCTAACCTCTCGGATGAAATCAATATATTCAGGCAAATCCTGATTTTTTAAAACATCCAAACGATTGGTGCTGTCAATTGGAAATTGTTCTCCGAATTTTGGTTTTCCCATATTTTTTTATCGGGCTGCTGGGAATCGAACCCAGTCTATCTGCTCCCAAAGCAGACGTACTACCGGTATACTACAGCCCGATTTTTAATATATTTTAGTCAAATCAATTCCGGTGTAATAATATTTTAAAATTTGAGAAAAATTTGCGCCTTGATTGGCGGCCACAATTGCGCTGCGTTGAGGCATGCCCACGCCATGGCCCAATAAAGTTTTTCCTTGACCGGGCGGATCTATTTTAGAAACTAAATAATCCACAGGTGCCGCGGTCATTACCGCTTCAACAGATGATCTGGTTCGTCCGTCGCTTTGAGCGAAATAATAAGCTGAAATTGGATTATTTTGATAAGTTGCCACTACGCCTTGAGTCGCGATTAAAGCGGTTAGAGTATTGGTCATTCTTAATTCGCGTTGATAACCTCGGTAAACTTGGTCAGCCTGAGTGGATCGCACGGTAAACAATGAATCTCCATCCGGTGTATTGGTATATTTAGGACTGATATATCTGGAGGTGGCATAAGTTCTGGCGGCAATTGCTTGAGCTTTTAAAAATTCTATCGGAGAAGAATCTCCCGCTTCGCCTAATCCTTTTAAATAATCTTCCATCGGTAATTGGTTAATTAACCAAAGCCGTTGAGTTGAGGCATTATATTGTATTTCCATGTTACCTCGAAATTCATTATCATTTTCTCCGCCATCCCAAAAAGGTCCGTTTTGCCAACTTTGAATTTTAAAAATCGTTGAATCATCTCCTTTAAATTTCACGAAAGAGTCCAGCATCATCAATCTTTTTCCTTTATCGTCAAGAATAAAATAGCGTTTAAGTTTAAAATCAAAATCCACTTCCATAATTCCGCCGTCACTGACGCGAATTAAAAGTTTATTATTTTGGTCAAGAAGTTGATAAACTTTTTTATTAAGAGTTGAAATTTTAAAAGGCAAATAATTCTTTTTTTCTTTTTCTTCTAAATAAAGCAAGCCGACTCTTATATCCGGCCCTTCAGATGCGCATTGAAAAAGAGGTTGAGTGGCAATGGTTATTTCCGGCGGAATACTTTGCCAGAAAGTTTTTGTTGTCGGAGTGGGAGTTGGCGTAGGCGTTGGTGTGGGCGTAGGAGTAGGAGTTGGCACGGGTGTCGGAGCAGGCGTTGAAGATGAAGGGATTACTTTTAAAGGAATTTCAATTTCTCCGCCGGGAATCAAGGTGTTGCCGGCAAAAAGATTAAATTTTTCCCAATATAAACCGGGTTGATCAGGCGCTAAAAGAGTAAAATTAAAAGTTATTTCTCCCTGAGGATCAACTGTTGAAATTGAGTTAATTCGATTTGGCGCGTTAAAGTCATACCAAGTCGGATAAGAAAACTTACTTTTCATTCCTGAAACAGTTCGCAAAGTTAAAAATTGCGTGCCGGTACCGCTCCAGTACATTTTGCCAATATTTTTAAATTTAACCCAATAATCTACGGTTCCGCTTGTGATTACTTCCGGTATGCCAACTGAACTTTGTTGTAATCTTTGAGCCTGATAATCTGATTGAGCGAAAGTTTGATTCGGAAAAGCCAAAGACAAGGCGGGCAACAGCCAGAAAATAAAAATAATTTTTGAATAAAAAATCTTTCGCATATCGTACATTCTAACAAAAAACTAAAATTAGTCAATCCCGCACCTGTTGTCAGCGAGTACGATTGCCAAATTGCTATTTTTTGATATAATTTAATTAAATATGCCAGGTAGTAGAAATTTGACCGTCCCGCCGAAGCGTGACTAAAATAAATATTAATAAATCAAATTCTTGCTATTCTGGTATCTACACTTAGATTTAAATAATATTAGATCATTTAAGCAGTCAAATTTTCACTACCTGATATGAGCTTAACCAGTTTGGTCAGTAAAAATACATTTGTCCATTTGGTCGGTAAAATAATCAGCCTTTTTTTGAGTCTGATTATTTTCAGCATGATTACTCACTATTTGGGCACAGAAGGATTTGGTCAATTCACGACCGTGACTTCATTTCTTCAAGTTTTTGCCATTTTTGCCAATCTTGGTTTATATTTGGTTTTTATTCAAATACTTTCCGCGCCCAAAACCGACGAAAAAAAAGTAATCAGCGATTTTTTCAGTTTTCGTTTAATTTCCAGTATTGTTCTTTTATTTATTGCTCCGTTGATTGCCTTATTGATTCCTCAATATTCCGGTTTGATAAAAATCGGAATATTCATTACTGTTTTTAGTTATATTTTCACTTCTTTAAGTCAGTTGTTGACCGGTTTTTTCCAGACCAAAATGCAAATTAAAAAAGTGGTTTTTGCGGAAATTGCCGGCCGTTTGGTTTTATTGATTTTAACTGAATCGGCTATTTTATTAAAAACTAATTTGATCGGAATTTTAGTCGCTCTCATTTTTTCCAGCTTGGTTGAATTTTATGTTCTTTACCGTTTTTTGGGCCAGCAAATTAAAATATCTTTATTGCCCGATTTTCATGCCCATTTTAATATTTTCAAAAAATCTTGGCCGGTCGCTCTTTCAATGATTTTGACAACAGTTTATTTCAAGGGCGATACGATTATTCTTTCTTTATTTCAATCACAGAATGATGTTGGCATTTACGGCGCGTCTTATCGGATTTTGGAAACTCTGATTTTATTCCCGCCGATTTTTGTCGGGTTGATTATGCCTTATTTAAGCCGTTCTTGGGCCGAGAAAAATCTTGAATCTTTTAAAATGATTTTTCAAAAATCTTTTGATTTTTTTATGGTTATTATTTGGCCGCTCATTATCGGAACAATGTGCTTGGCCGCGCCTTTAATGATGTTTGTCGCCGGCGCTGATTTTCTTGTTTCTGCGCCACCGCTCAGAATTTTAATTTGGGCCACGGGTTTGATTTTCTTGGGAACTTTGTCAACTTATGCCGTGGTTGCCATAGAAAAACAAAAATTAATGCTTCCTTTTTATTTTATTTCCGCTCTGGTGGGCTTGATTGGTTATCTTATTTTTATTCCCCAATATTCTTATTACGGCGCGGCGTATATGACGATTGTCGCCGAATTATTGACTACTGTCTTATCTTTCTGGATTATTTATAAAACGACCAAATTTTTACCAAATTTTAAAATCGGTTCAAAATCGCTTCTGGCCAGCTTGATTATGGGATTTTTTCTGTTGATTTTAAGCGGTCAAAATTTATTCTTTTTGATTTTCGTGGCAATAATAATATATTTTGCCGCGCTTTATTTTTTAAAAACAATTTCTTCTCAAACCATTAAAGAAATTGCGAATTTGAAATAATTTTTTATGTATATTTATTTTTTAGTTTTAATTTGTGCTGTTCTACCGGCTTATCAAATCAGATTTCAGATTTCCGGTTTGCCGATAACTTTATTGGAAGTAATGATTTTGATTTTATTTGTTGTTTGGCTGGTAGAAAAAATCAAAAATCAAAAATCAAAAATCAATCCGCCAGCTGGCGGACAAAATTTAAAATTAAACAGCTGGTTCTGGATAATTGCGATTTGGTTAATAGTAGCCACCATTTCCATGTTTATTGCTCCGAACTTGCGAGAGGCAGCTGGGATTTGGAAGGCGTATTTTGTTGAGCCGATTCTTTTATTAATAGTTTTCCTTGACTTGATAAAAACAAAAAAAGATTTGAATTTAATTTTAAATGCGCTGATTTTTTCCGCTTTTTATTGTTCTGTCTGGGCGATTTGCCAAAAGATTTTTCATTTCGGCGGCATGATGAGCACGGAAGTTTGGAGCGCGCCGAAAATTTGGCGGGCAACCGGTCTGTTTCCTCAATCAAATTTTTTAGGATTGTATTTGGGTCCGATTATTGTGCTGACTTTTGGACAAATAATCGCAAATCGCAAAAAATATTTATGGTTTATAGCTTATAGCTTGGTATTTGTATTATCACTCGCGGCGATAATTTTGGCGCGTTCTAATGGGGCGATTTTGGGAGTTTTAGTTGGACTGATTTTTATGGGACTTATTCATAAATCAAGCAGAAAATGGACAACCATTGCTTTAATTATTTTATTATTGATTATTAAATTATTACCGGTGGCGCGAAATTATGTTTGGCAAGAGGCGACTTTTCAGAATCTTTCCGGACAATTGCGGGTTAATATTTGGCAAGGCGCGATTTCTTTGATTAAAACCAATCCGATTTTAGGCGTGGGATTGGATGGCTATCAAAATTTAATTCCTCAATATCAAGCCAGATTTTACGATCCGATAACGCATCAATTAATTTCAGTGGAAACCCACCCTTATCCGCACAATTTATTTTTGGCTCTTTGGTGCGAATTAGGATTGGCAGGTTTAATTGTTTTTTTAATTATTATTTTTCAATTTTTTAAATTTGGATTTAGGGAATTGTTTAGAAATTTGAAATTAGAAATTAGAAATTCAGACTCGGGAAAAGATAACCAAATATTGATTCTATCACTTTTGGCTTCCATGGTAACAATACTAGTCCACGGAGCAGTTGACACTCCTTATTTTAAAAATGATTTGTCAATTTTATTTTGGTTGATTATTGGTTTAAATATAATTATTGACAAAAGCGATAAAATGAGATATAATATAAATATGGAAGATCAAAAGAATAATATGGATGAATTATTCAAAGACCTTGTTCAAAAGAGAAAATTAACCAAAATTATTTCTTCTTCGTCTCTTAATAAAAAAGATAAGGATTTTTGGATTAAGTTAATCAATCATTTAGATTCCGAACAAACGGATATTTTTATTAATTTGATTGAAAATAATTCCGATAATATTGATCTCTTGAATAAAAATTTAAAAGATAAAATGGAAATTATTTCTTCTAAGAATTTTAATTTATGGGAAAATATCTTAAAAGAAGAGGAGGAAATGATTAAAAAATTAATTTAATTAAATATGGAAAGATCTTACGAACAATTTATGGGGCAAGAGCCGGAAATCGAGAAAAAAGATCCGATAACAGAAATCAAAGATAAAGAAAATAATTTATTTTCAAAATTCAGATTTGGCGGCGTACCAAGACCGGTCAGAAATTTAATTTTTGGTTTGACTTTAATGACCAATTTTGCTACTGCTGAAGCATTTACTTTCCGTAAACACCAAGAATCGCAGCAACAGACAGCCCAAGAACAAGTAGGGCCGGCGGAAGAACAAGAAAATATGTCAGAAGAAGAAATCAAAATGCATCAAGAATACGCCCAAGAAGTAAAAGATCAATTTGATGCGGCTATTGATTCTATTACAGCAGGTAATAAATCTTTTTTTCGACAATTATATACTGTTACTTTTATGGAAGAAAGGGGTGTGGGAAAATTTATATGGGACCACCACCAACAACCGCTTTGGGAAAAGAGATTAAGACCGACTAAAATAAAATCACTTTCTGATGGTGAGAAAGTCCAATTTTGGGTTGATCAAAAAGGGTTTATCCAAAATGATTTACAGTTGAAAGGCTCTTCTGCAACCATAGAAAGCGGTATTATTGATTTAGATAAATTCGGTGAAATTATGAATAAGCGACATCCTGATATGAAAAAAAATTTAAAACCGGGCGAATCAGCCTGGATAGAAGACAAGGCTGATTTAGAAGGAATAATAGATCGCATTATTACTCATATGCAGGAATATAAAGATATGAGTAATAAAATAGAAAAGGAATATGCACGCACAAGCCTAATTGAAGGGGTAGAACAAATAAAAACAGAATACGGCTCGCAAATTTTTGATAAAAATTTTTTGCAAGAATATCAGGAAATTGTTAATGCTAAATAGAATTTATTGACGATTTGTCTAAAATCTGATATTATCAAAGATAATTAGAAAAAAGGAGGGGGACATGAAAGGCGAATGGTATCTGCATTATACAGATGATTGGGGGAATATAATTAAAATAGGGCTTAAATCCACGACGCAAGCCCGAGCATTTGAAGAAGCGAATAAAAAGTGGTGGGGAGTCAAAAAAGAGATGAAGAAAAAAAAGGGTCCATACACGTTGATTCCGTCTCATCCGAAGTTGGTGAAAGTCATATCATTAGACTTAAAATGAAGTAATATCAATTAGAGATTAAAAGGGGTCCTTGATTGAGAAGTCAAGGACCCTGTTTATTTTGACGAATAGGAAAAATAAGTATAAAATATAAGATAAGAATCTTGCAGATTAATTTATGTTTTTTGTTTATATTTTAAAAAGTTTTAAAGATAAATGGTTTTATATTGGGTCAACTTCAGATTTAAATAAAAGATTAGAGGAACATAATTTAGGGAAAGTTGTTTCTACTAATTTTTATCGACCATTGAAATTAATTTATTATGAAGCTTATTTTTCTGAAAAAGATGCAAGGCATCGCGAACATAATTTAAAGTTAAAATCTAGAGCTTTTGCTCAGTTAAAAAAGAGACTTGAGAGCACGTTAGAAAATACATAAAATTTAATTATCTTTAAGAGGCGTGCCTCCACACCAAACGGGAGTGGAAAAAATAAATAATATTTTAATGGCACAATTTATGAAGATAAATGTACGGGATGTAAATATAATATTCCCGTTTGGTGTGGAGGCGTGGCTGAGTGGTCGAAAGCGGCAGTTTCGAAAACTGCTATACCCGTAAGGGTATCAGAGGTTCGAATCCTCTCGCCTCCGTATTTACATATTTTATTTTTAATAAAATATGTAAATACACAGATAGATAAGATTCGAACCGCGGGCCGCAGCCCCCGACGAGGGGGCGAAGGTTTCGAGCCATAGCAATGGCGAGAAGCGAATCTTCCCTATTTGTCCAAGAGCGAAGCGATTGGCAACAAACAGCAATCCCGATAGTAAGAGGGATGCTGCCTCCTCCGTTTTATTTTTTTTATTAATTGATATAACTGTAATTTATGAATTATTTGAAATTTTGCTCCAAATGCAAAGATAATTGCTGCTGTTTGAAAGATGACGAAGAAGGCATTATTTTTATCGGCATTTTAGATGCCATAAAAATAAAGAAGAAAACAGGAAAAGATTTTTCAGAATTTTTGGATTTTTCAAAACTAACATCATCGGCCATTAAAAAAAATATTGAAAAAAGTTATCGAAAAATGTTATTGGATCACAGGCTTTTAAGAATGAAAAAGAAGAAAAATGGCGCTTGCGTATTTTTAAATAAATTAGGCGTTTGTTCGATTCACAACTTTAGGCCATTAATATGCCGTCTTTATCCTTTTGATTATTATCCAAAAAAAGGAGCCGGTTTTTTCAATGAAATTCCCGAGTGTCCCATTCAGGTCAAATACAAAGGAACAATGCCTTTATCAAAATCTGAAATAAACAGATTGAAGAAAATTAAGAGAGATATGAGAATTGATGATAATTTTTATATCAAGAATATTAAAAAATTTGCCAATGACAATAAATTATTGTCCAAATAGAGGAACTATGAAAATTAAAAAGAATGTCCAGCAAAAATATTTTGAGGCGATAATTGACGGCAGAAAAAGATTTGAAGTGAGATTGGCCGATTTTAAATGCAAATCAGGCGATACTATCGTTTTGGTTGAGCAAAAAGATAAAACAAAAAATATTACGGGCAGGAAAGTTGAATGCGAAGTTTTGTATAAACTAAACACTAAAGAACTTAATAAATTTTATAAAAAGAAAGATATTGAAAAATACGGCTTGTTGATTTTAGCCGTGCGTAAAAAATTTAAATTTAAATAAAAAATTGTTAAAATAAATTATGTTGCAATATTTAGTTTTCGTCGGAGCGGCGGTTCAATTATCAGGAGTATTTTCTTATATAAAAGAAACTTTAAAAGGAAATACCAAGCCGAATAAAGTTACTTGGCTGATGTGGTCTATTGCTCCATTAATAGCGACCTTTGCGGCGATTTCAAGCGGAGTAAGATGGTCTGTTTTACCCGTTTTTATGGCCGGATTTTGTCCTTTATTAATTTTTATCGCTTCTTTTGTAAATAAAAATTCTTATTGGAAATTGGAAAAATTTGATTATCTCTGCGGGCTTTGTTCAGCATTGGCGCTTATTCTTTGGGGTATAACCAAAGAACCGATTATCGCGATTGTGTTTGCAATAGCAAGTGATTTATTTGCAGGAATTCCCACTTTGGTAAAATCATGGAAATATCCGGAAACAGAAACTGTTACTGCTTACATTACTGGATTATTCAACGCGCTTACAAGTTTTGCAGCAATAAAAATTTGGAATTTTTCATCATGCGCTTTTCCTGTATATTTAGTAATTATATGTACTTCTCTGATTTTCTCCGTTTATCATCGCAAAATTTTTAAAAAATAAATTCATTTCAATTTTATTAATTAAACGTATTAAACATTATATTTTATGACTCAAAATTCACAGAGTACAGTTCAAAATTTTTCCGAACTCGGCATTGCTCCGGCGCTTTATAACAGTCTTTTAAAATTGCATATCACTATTCCGACTCCGATTCAGCAAAAAACCATTCCAACCGCTCTCGAAGGAAAAGATGTGGTCGGTATTGCTCAAACCGGAACAGGTAAAACATTTGCTTTCGGACTGCCGATGATTCAACGGCTTAACCAAATAAAAGGCTGTGGACTTATTGTTTTGCCGACTCGCGAACTTGCTTTGCAAGTTGATGAAGCGTTATATAAAGTAGGCGCAGCAGTGGGATTAAGAACAGCCGTGGTAATTGGCGGAGCGCCAATGGGTGCGCAAATTCGCGCCTTAAATAGAAATCCTCATATTATTATCGCCACACCCGGCCGTTTAAATGATCATCTTCAGCAAAGAACGGTTCGGCTTAATAATGTAGTTATCGCGGTTTTGGATGAAGCTGACCGAATGTTGGATATGGGATTCGCGCCGCAAATTAAAACCATATTTCAGGCAATTTCTCCGGAAAGACAGACAATGCTTTTTTCCGCCACCATGCCGGCCGAAATTTTAACCATGGCAAAAATGTACATGAAACTTCCGATACAAATTGAAGTCGCGCCGACCGGAACGACTGTGGAAAAAGTTACGCAAGAAATTTTTATTATTCCGCAGCAAGATAAATTTCCATTATTGGAAAAATTATTAACGCAATATAAAGGATCGGTACTTATTTTTACGCGAACAAAACACGGCGCGAAAAAATTAAACGAATCAATTCAATCTTTGGGATATACGGCAAATGAAATTCATTCAAACAGATCTCTTGGCCAGCGCAGAGAAGCGCTTGCCGGATTTAAAACCGGTAAATACAGAGTATTGGTTGCGACCGATGTCGCGTCTCGCGGAGTGGATGTTGTCGGCATTGAATTGGTTATCAATTATGATTTGCCGGAAAACAGCGAAGATTACGTGCATCGCATCGGCCGAACAGCGCGAGCCGGAGCGGTCGGGCACGCCATATCATTCGCCACTCCATATCAAAGAGGGGAATTGCGGGACATTGAACGTTTGGTTCGAAAAAATATTCCCATTTCAAAAACTCCGGAACTTCCTCCAATGAGAAAAGGATTAACGCAACAAAAAACAGAAATGCCGAGAAGACGGGAAAATACCGCTCCAAAAAACAGAGACGATTATCGATCATATAGATTTCATAAACCCCGAAGATATTAATTTTAATTTATGCAAGAAACCATAGAAATATTTGACGTGGCGGTTATCGGCGGCGGACCGGCGGGTATGATGGCAGCCGGAAGAGCGGCGGAATTGGGCGCCAGCGTGGTGCTTTTGGAAAAAAATAACAATCTCGGAAAAAAATTGCTTATGACCGGCAAAGGCAGATGCAATCTGACGCAAAATCAGCCTGACAATCGCGAATTCATAAAAAAAATCGGTGCGAACGGGAAATTTTTATTTTCATCTTTGGCTTGCTTTGGTCCGGAAGAAACAATGCAATTTTTTAAATCGCATAACTTGCCGCTTAAAACAGAAAGAGGAAAAAGAGTTTTTCCGACATCCGACCGCGCGGAAGATGTGTTGAAAGTTTTGCAAAGATATCTCAAAGAA
>JBAYKW010000016.1 GCA_041664365.1 Patescibacteria group bacterium | reverse complement strand
TAAAATTAGCGGCATATTACTTGATCTTGGGATCTCTTCATTTCAACTCGAATCTCAAAGCGGAGGATTTTCTTTTCAAATTAATGGGCCACTAGATATGCGCTTCGGCGGTCCGGATCAGCAGTTGACCGCTGCCGAGATCGTCAACAAATGGAGCGAAAAAGAGCTATTCAATATCCTGCAGAGCTACGGAGAGGAAAGACACAGCTGGGCGATTGCACAGGAGATTGTAAAGACCAGAAAAACAAAAATAATTTCAAATACAAGCGAGCTCGTTCAAATAATTGAAAAGGTATACAGCAATAAACCCAAACCGAAAAAGATCCACCCGGCCACTAAAACATTTCAGGCTTTAAGGATCGCAGTGAATGATGAATTAGACAGCCTGCGCCAGGTGCTACCGCAGGCGCTGAATATATTGTCGCCCGGGGGTAGGATAGCTATTATCTCTTTTCATTCTTTAGAAGATCGGATCGTCAAACAGTTTTTCCGTCAGGAGTCCAGAGGATGCCTGTGTCCGCCCGAATTCCCGGTCTGCCGCTGCGGCCACAAAGCCCAGTTAACATTAATCACCAGGAAGGTAATTACGCCTTCATTGGAAGAAATAAAACAAAACTACCGCGCGCGGAGCGCAAAGCTCCGCGTCGCGGAAAAAATATAAGATAAACACAATGACAAAATTTACCAGATTTACAACTAAATGCAAAAATGAACGGGCGAACAATGAAAAGAAGCTGAAGAAAGTTCGCTTGGGCAATATCAGTATCAGCATGGTGGTGGTTACTCTGACAGTGCTTGTTGGTTTTGTATATTTGGTTCAAGTTAATACAGTCTCAACCGGGGGATTCAAAATTAAAGATCTTTCTCAGCGCGCGGAAGATTTGCAGAGAGAAAACAAAAAGCTGGAGCTGCAGGTTTCGGAGCTTCAATCACTGCGGACGATCAAAGAAGCATCAAAGGATATGAATCTTGTCGGTGTCAGCACAATGGATTACGTGACCCTTCCTCCGTCTGAAGTTGCATTAGGGGAGTAAAAGTAATACTTTGGGTTATTGTGCTGCAGAATTCTGGTCCCGCTTTATAAGAGGGACTTTCTTTATTGAAAAAACCATAATATGAGCGCAAAAAGATACGCAAAGACAGGGAAAAGACAAAAATACGGCAGGGCCGATTCAAACAGAAAGCCGAAAAGATTTACTCGGATAAATGTATTGGCCGGTGTTTTTGTTTTTTGTCTGGTTGTGATTGTTATCAGGCTTTTTTCCCTGCAGATACTACAGCACAGTTTTTATGAAGCGATGGCGGCGGGACAACATGCTATTTCACAGTTATTACTCCCTGATCGCGGTGAAATACTTTCTTACGACAATTATTCTGACGAGCCGCATTCCGTAGCAACTAATCTGGATGTTAATCTGGTTTTTGCCGTACCGAAGAGTATTGAAAACCCGGAAGAAACTGCGGATAAGCTTTCAAACTATTTTAATCTGGATAAAGAAATGCTGGTGAATAAACTATCTAAAGAAAATGATGTTTATGAACCGATAGTGCATAATGTTTCTGATGAAAAATGGGAAGAACTAAAAAAAATGGAAATACCCGGCGTTGACGCGATAACCGAGCGTTCACGTTATTATCCCGAGAAAGAAACATTCAGCCATCTGACCGGGTTTATCGGGTTCAGCGATGACCAGCGGGTCGGGCAGTACGGAATTGAAGGATACTTTGATAAAGAGTTATCCGGAGAACAGGGGTTCCTGAATACAGAACAGGACGCAAAGGGTACATGGATTACCGTCGGCAACACTTCTTTGGAGGAAGCAAAGGACGGAGACAGTATTGTATTGACTATCGACCACGCTGTTCAGTTTTTCGTCTGCGATAAACTGGCAGAGGCGGTACAAAAGCACGGGGCCAGCGAAGGCAGTGCGATTGTTATGGATCCTTCTACCGGTGCGGTGCTTGCGATGTGTAATGCTCCAATTTTTGACGCCAATAATTATAATGAAGTTGAAGATATAGAAACTTTTATTAATTCAGCCGTATCTGATCAGTATGAACCAGGGTCGGTATTTAAACCGCTTGCTATGGCAGCCGCGCTCGATATGGGGAAAGTAACTCCGTCTTCAACCTACGAAGATACTGGTGAAGTTAAAATAGGAAAATATACGATTCGCAATTCCGATTTGAAAGCCAATGGAATTCAGACAATGACCAATGTGCTCGAATTATCTCTGAACACCGGGGCAATATATTCTGTCCAGCAAATCGGTAATGAAGCATTCTATCAGTATGTGCAAGATTTCGGTTTCGGAGAAAAAACCGGTATCGAACTAGATGGCGAGAATCCGGGAGATATCAGTTCACTATCAAAATTAGGTGATATATATTCTGCGACCGCATCATACGGCCAGGGAATTACGGTTACACCGATTCAACTAATCTCCGCATATGCCGCTGCTGTTAATGGCGGGAAATTGATGAAACCTTATGTAGTAGAAAAAGTGATCAAAGAAAATGGATTTGAAGTTAAAACAGAACCGGAGTTCATACGACAGGTTATTTCCGCGGAAACATCCAGGACTTTACGGGCGATGCTGGTGAGTGTGGTAAATAAAGGTCACGCCGCCCGTGCCCAGATCAAAGGCTACTTCATCGGCGGTAAAACAGGAACAGCGCAAATTGCAAGAACTGACGGAGCTGGTTATGACGTAAGTCGTCACAATGATACTTTTGTCGGATTCACGCCGGTAGATGATCCAAAATTTGTGGTACTGACCAAAATCAATGACCCGAAAGGTGTTGCTTGGGCGGAATCAACCGCCGTCCCGCTTTTCGGCGAGATTATGAAATTTTTAGTTGACTATTATCAAATCCCTCCTGATGAGGTACAGTAATTATAGGGTTTAGGGATTAGGGGTTAGGGTATAGGATTGATAATTTGTAATTGCATAAAACAATGAGGAAGATTCTGGAGATTAAATTAAGATATTTAGCCAAGTTAATCCTGAAGAAATACAATCCGGAAGTTATTGGTATTACGGGCAGTGTCGGTAAAACTTCCGCTAAAGACGCTGTTTTTGCCGTGCTGGAGAAAAAATTCAGGGTGCGCAAAAATGTAAAGAATTATAATAATGAAATAGGTGTTCCGCTCACCATTATCGGTTCCGAGTCGGGCAATAAGAATATTTTCAGCTGGCTGGCGATATTTTTTAAAGCTTTCGGATTAATTATTTTTAAAGATAAGAATTATCCGGAAAAACTTATCTTAGAAATGGGTGCTGATCATCCGGGGGATATCAAATATCTGGTTGGAATGGCGCCGTGCAAAGTTGGAATTATCACTGCGATTGGAACACTCGGACCGGTGCATCTGGAATTTTTTAAGAATGTTAAACAGTTAATTGAAGAAAAATCCAATATCATCAGCCATCTCTCTCAGGAAGGATTCGCAGTTATAAATCAGGATGATGTAAATGTTTTTCCGTTAAAAACAAAAACAAATGCCAAGGTAATTTCTTTTGGCTTTGCGGAAAATGCTGATGTCCGTGCCAGTGATGTTTCCATAGCAAACCAAGTTGATAAGGGTGAGGGCAAACTGATTACCGGTGTTACATTTAAAATACACTACAAGGAAAGCGTAGTGCCGGTTCTGTTACCGCAGGCATTAGGAAAGCATCAGATATATGCCGCACTATGCGCGGCTGCGGTCGGAACAATATATGAAATGAATTTATCAGATATTTCCGAAGCACTGAGGAGCTATGTATCACCAGCCGGCAGAATGCATTTGATCCCTGGGATTAAACATACCGCAATAATCGATGATTCATATAATTCATCGCCGGTTGCCGCTATTGCAGCACTTGAAACTTTAAAAACTTTTCAGATTGCAGATGGGAAAAGCAAATATGCGGTACTTGGTGATATGGCGGAGTTAGGCGCTTATACCAAAGAAGGTCATGAGGAAGTCGGAAAATATGTGGCAAAGGTTGCGGATGTTTTGATAACGATCGGTGAAAAAGCAAAGATAATAGCAGAAGCTGCCAGGGAAAATAATATGCTCAAGGATAGAGTATTTGAGTTTGATGACGCAGAAAGCGCCGGGCGATTTATCCAGGAAAGATTAATAGAAGGGGATTTAATTCTGGTTAAAGGATCACAGTCTGTGCGCACAGAAAAAGTGGTGAAAGAGCTGATGGCGGAACCATTAAGAGCAGAAGAGCTTTTGGTAAGACAAGGGAAGGCGTGGCAGAAATAGTTTATTAATACTTAAACGCCCTCCAAATGTTGGAGGGTTTTTTATTATAGCTTTAGGGTATTGACATCTGTAAATAATTATGATAATTTCAGTCACCCCCTGCAATGCGTCCCAACGAAGGAGATAGACGATGAGTCACCGTCGAACCTTACTCGCCTGCTTGTTGATTGTTGCGATTCTCGCAACGATTGGGTGTGGGAAGAAAAACGAGTCACAGAGCAGCCTGCCTACTGTGGCTCGACTCACAACTCAAGAGCAGGTTTTGATCGACAGCTACATCAATGGTCTTTCCGCCCTTGCGCAGAAAAGCGCGACAGCGGATTCGCTGATGGTGTTCTACCGGGAGGCGGCAGTTCTCGCTCGCCCAATCAGCGACGGACAGATTATGGTAGTTGAGTCGCCGCGCAGCGATAAGGCTTTCATGGTCGTCCCGTATGTTGATGTCGTGACACAGACTCGGACAGGAGGAGAAGCCTTTGTTGCTGCTCAATACGGCGGGCGGATCATGGCTCTTTACAATAATGGGTTTAGCGATCTCGTAAGAGGTCTCTTGTTGGGTCATGAAATCGTTCATGCTCAAGATGAGATTATCTCTGGCGAGAAAGAGTCCGAACCGTTTAGTCCAACCTGGTTGAATGGTGAGGCGCATGCGCAATACGTAATGCACAATGTCTTGTCGGAATACACCGGCGACATGTGGAGGAATGTGGTACACGAAAGTGCCAGAGAAAGAAGGAGCTGGGCTGTTTCCAATGGGTATTCTGAGGCAGCGATGACTTTCTCGCCTGTGGGTGCAGATAGTACCCGAGTAGTAGATGTGTTCGGGCAATTGTCTGACGATGATCTCACAGTGTTGCTTACGCAACTGACATTTTCTGCCAACATGTTCAATTTCTACGAGATCACCAAAGGTGACATGGTGAAATACGAATCGTACGCCGGCCAGTTCCTGTACGAGTTCTACGCGCAACTCGGAAATCGTTAGGATCACTTCCTGGCGAATCCACCCTCTAGTCTATGAGCGGTGGTTTTTTTATTGACTTCGTTTGTGGAAGTGATAAAATGTAAGAGAAATAAAAAAGATTATTCGGGGCGTCCGCAATTGCGACGGCTCGTTTTATTGTTTTAGATCAGAATTACGCCAAGATGAATATGATTGTTGACAGCAGTTTGATCGAGCGACGGCGCAAATAAGTGTGCATAAATATCTAAAGGTCGCATTGGGTAAAAAAAGCTAACTAATATTAATTGAAAATATATGATAAGAAAAATATCAATAATTGCCCTAATTGCGTTTTTTACTTTTCCTATTAATGTTATTGGTGAAACAGTAATCAATGATTCATTGCCATCTTTACAAAAAGAGAAATATCAAGTGTTTTTTGTTCAATCTGTTTCTCCTCAAGAGGCATTAGAAGTATTGAAAAACACTGTTTCAGATATTGTTTCAATCAATCATAAAGCTATGCTCGGAAACGAATTGACTGAAGGTGGATATTTTGTTCAAACTCAGGACACGAAAGCAATCTTGGAAGACTACCGGAATTCTTATCTTGGTTTTCTTAATGACCTTGCTAATTCAGCAAATCAGAATACAGTACTGGATCCCATGAGTAAAACAGCTCAAAATAATCATAATACAAATATTAAAGTAGAACTTGCAAAGGAAGATCCATTTAAAGCAGTTCAGGTTGAGAGTGTCATAATCAGCGGTAATAATCTGATAGCACATGATCTTTTGAAATTATCAAAAATTAGAGATGTTAAAGCGATTAGTGAAATCTTTCATGAAAAACAAATCATTGAACACAAAAACACCAATGTCGAATTGCAGATAAATGGTATTGATCCAACAAAGTGGGTTCCTGCCCAGGGTACTTCATATATACATCCTTCAAGTGCGGGCGGAAGATATGTTCAACAAAACATGTATTGGAATAGTTGGTGGAATGTTTCAGGATTTGGTATAAACAGTACTTATGAACACGATTTTTTCCTGTATAATTATGATAACAGGACTTATTTATCAAGTAATCAGGCAGCTAATGGTATTCCAACGGTGAGTTATTGGACTTCAAATCTTCCACGGCCATATCTTGATACTCGTTTTGGTGATCCATCCGGCGAAAAGGCATATACAATAGGAAGTGCTAACGGATTAGACATATGGCCATTTAATCAGTATTGGTACTATATTAGAACTCCGAATGGTAATACATCTGTGGATACCGGTAAGATTAATGCTCAACTTGGTTACCGCAATCCTAGTTGGTGCTATACTACTTGGTGTAGTTTTCAAGATCCAAATACACCTATTTATCGACTAATCCTAGCTTGGAATATTTCAGCACCGGGAACTAAAAATTGGAATCGTTAAAAATGTTAAAACATATTTGGAAAGTATTAAGATCGATTAAATTACACATATTTGCGTTGGTAATCTCTATTGCTCTTATTGTGATGTCCCTATTTATTCCCACGAAAGTTAATAATCAATCGGAACTTGAAGAAATAAAATTGGGACTACCTTTACATTTTATCAGCCAAAATCAAAGTAATTACGATCCTCCTTTTCCATTTACTACTAGATTGGTTTCACCATTAGAATCTAAGACTATTATACATTTTCCAAAATTTTTTATTTCGTTATTGATTGATTTGATTCTTGTGGAAGGAACATTGACTCTTCTGCAATTAGTATTTCAGAAAAAGAAGATGAAACTAACACCTAAAAATATGTAAAGTAATTGAAATCGCTAGTTGAGTAAGTGTTGAAATAAAATAATTGTGCTAAACAAATTAATGAAGCAGATATAGGGTAATAAATAATAACAAATTCCACATAAAGGGGCGTCCTCGATTCTCATACTATGAGAAATGACGTCCCTTTTTAATCTGGGATTACAAATAAAGGTCGCATTGGGCAAGTAGAATAATTATTAAAGGGAAAACCAATGAACCTAAATAAAGTATCTTTGATCGGAAATCTCACCAAAGATCCGATCGGCAAAAAAATTGCATCCGGCCAAACTATTACCTATTTTGGTCTGGCAACCAACTATTCGTGGAAGGATATCAAGACCAAAGAGCGTAAAGAAAAAGTGGACTTTCACAATATAATCGCCTGGGGCAGGCTGGCAGAAATTGTCACAACCTACCTGAAAAAAGGCGACAAGGTCTACATTGAAGGTCGTCTGCAGAACAGAAAATGGGATGATGAAAAAGGTCAAAAGCATTCTAAATCCGAAGTGGTTGCGCAGAACCTGATCATGCTCGGTAAAGCCGGTGCGGTAAAAGATAAAGTCGGTCAGGAAGCGCAGAAACAAATGGCGCAGGAAGAAGTAAGTGCGGAAGAAGTGCCGGTGGTTGAAGTGGAATAGTTTTATCTCCTCTCATTGGGGTTCTTCACAAGATGGAGGACCCTAAGACAGAAAAGATAATTCACTGGGCGCTCTCTCGGTTAGCACTCTGCTAGCTGGAATCGCTCTTTCACAACTGGGGAAAACACACTTGCCAAGGGAAACCAAGGCCTGAAAGGAGGCGAGTTAACTTCTGCTTCGTCTGCATCTTGTTTGCTTGAGTCAGTCAAGCTTCATTCCGGAGCTTGAATCTGCCTGATAGGAAAGGGAGAACAGCCATGAAACGGATCCTCTGGATTCTCGGATTGGCCGTCTGCGTGATGGCCATGTTCTGGGTCGCGGGATGCGACAAGACGGAATCGCCCGTCGAACCGACCGACGAGGTTGTCGTCGACCAGCCTGGGGATGACGGTGCACAGGCGGAGAAGGGTTACCCTAGCCGCTGGCCCACGTCCATGTCTCATTTCAAGTTCCCGTTTAGTGGTGTCATGGATGACTACTGGCATGGGCAGACGTGGAGGATTACGTGTGGGTACGGTTGTGGGTACCATCGTAATACGTACTACCCTCCCGCTGGTTACTATTCCATTGACCTCATTCGTTCTGATTCTGCTTCAGCGGGGAGCTGGGTTCTCAATCCCGCTCGTGGAAAGGTTGCGTTTGCGGGTTGGATGACTAGCTATGGCTGGTGTGTGGTCATGAATCATGATGCTGGGCACACTGGCCAAGGGTACACTTCCATCGTCGCACATCTGCAGTCTAATCCGAACGATTACGTCAGTGAAGGCAATGACCTGCTCCAAGGAACCGTTCTTGGTAAATGCGGTGGTTCGGGTGGAGATTGGCCTGCACACATCCACTTTTCCATTTGGAAGCACAACGTTTCCGTTCCTCTAAACGGTATCTCCGGCGGTGGTGCACTTGAAGTGGGTGGTTCCTACTGTTCTGGCAATGCGCTCATTCGTCCTCCTAAGGGGTGGTAGTTCTCAGGAGGGGGGGAGTCAACTGACTCTCCCCCACATTATTAAAGAATGGTATAATTATTTTACGATTTTATCATTAATAATGATCAGGTGAAAAAAACAACTAATATATTAATAATTTTTGCAATATTATTTGTAGCAGTAGTGATTATTGTTTCTTCTTTTATTTACAATAGCAACGATAACCCGAATACAAACGTAATTAATCAAAACGAAGAATTAACAACATTTACAGCCACTGAAATTGGACTAAAAGTGGCTTATCCGAAAAATTGGAATAGATATTACAATTACACAGACGATTTTGGTTTTGCCTTGGAATTAAAGTCAGACACGCAGACGACTATTACCGATCCTTTAACTAATCAAATAGGAACGGGATCGTTAATCACGGTATCTGTATATAAGCAACCCAATTTTGACAAGCTTACTTTAAGTGATTGGATCAATAAGGTTTCTGTTATCAAAGATGAACAAGAGAGAATAAATAAAGATATACAAAGTTATACAGGTTACCAACAGTGGATATGGCATAAACAGAATCCTTATGCTTCGTCGTCTTTCACGTATTATGTGGATAATGGAAATGATATTTGGGAATTTAGAGCGGATGTAAATAATGATGATCCTTCTTCTGTGCAATTTAAAAATTCCAAGGATGCAATACAGTTAATCTTTGACAGTATTGAGCTAGATTAGCTATTTATATACCTTCTCTCACCGGAATTCTTTGAAAGACTGAAGGATTCCGGAAATGAGCGGATGAATAAATTATTACTTGAATATGCGTAATAAAATAACCATAATAATCATTATCATCGCCTGTTTGTTTGTTGGCGTTTTTGTTATCCTACATTTGCTTTATACAAAAGAGACTCCAAATGAGCAGGTTTTGGACAATACGAATAATAGCGTCAATGAGACTACCAATGAAGACGAAGAAAATAGACAAATTTTTGACTCTTATGGAATCCATGATCAAAATATGATTGGGTACGGAAGCACTAAATACGATTTTACAATTGATATTCCACGTGAATTCTATTGTTCTCTTACAACATATGTTCATTGGGGTACTAATACTGCCTTATGTCGAAGATTAAACTCCGATTCCTCTGATGGTCAAGATGATTATCTTTTCATTGAAATTTTCTCGACCGGATATGATTCCTCGCAGGCAGGTGCTTTTGAAGAATGGTATGCAAATGGCATTGCAAAGTATTTCGCACGCGAACTTAATGATGTTGTTAATAAAAATGTTCCATATCAATTGACTCATGAAACAATGACAGGTGGTATGGCGTCGTATATCTACTTTTCAACAGATAAAGCAACGGTCTCTATAGGATCCGCTGATGTGTCAGAGGAAGAAATAACCGAAATAGCTGATTCATTTCGCTGGGTAGAAGATTTAAAAAGCGATATAGGAAATAATATGTCCGATTGGTTGACTTACACTCAGATTTCAGGATTATCATTTGACTATCCAGCTGATGCTACAGTATGGCCAGATGGATATGATGTATATGGCTCTTTGTCAATTCGTAAAGAAAGTACATTTATAGATAATTATGGAGAGGAGTATTTACTAACTCGTAGAAATGTAAATTTGGAACCTCGTGCGAGCTTGACGGAATATATGGAGAATATGATTAGTACATCTGGATATCAAGATAGCAAGAAAGAAATAGGATTGAATGGAACAACTGCTTATCAATTTTCCAACCTGACGGAAACGAATGTATATATTGGTACGTTTTTTCAAGTAGGTGAAGATATATATAACTTCTACATTGAACAAACTGCTCCAGTTGATACCCCGAACAATACATATCTTGTCGATCTTTCTCCAGAATATCTTGACGAAATTGAAGCTACATATAGTCGTATCTTGAATAGTATTGAGATTAAATAAGTAAGTAAGTTATTTTCTCTCACCGGAATTCTTTGAAGGTCAAAGGATTTCGGAAATGAGTAGATAAATAAACATATTAGGATGAATAAAAGGAGAGGAATAATTCTATTAATAGCATTTCTGTCTATACTTATTATTGGCCTAGCTATACCAATGATTAAAGGAATTAATGCTACTGATGGTCAGATATCGCAGAACTGTATATCTCAATCACGACTACTAATACCGAAACTATTTAATCTAATCACTATTTATCAAGAGATAGAAATTCAGGATGATGGAAATGTTATAGCTACGGCGCATTCAATATTTGACGTGGTATTACAGCGAATAAGATATTCAACTGAAGAAAACTGTTCTTTTGGTGAAGGGGCACATATGGAGTATGCTTTTTCTTCAAAAGACTTCTGTTGGGAAGAGGATGATTTTGTTGAGGATACAGCAAGAATATTGCAAGAGTATTATCATGATAATGGATACTTTCCAGCAACTCATCCAGATACGATTATTGCAGATGATGACGAGACAGGGCAGACATTACTCAAAGATATTGATAAAAAGTACGGTGTATATTTTTTTGACAGAATGGGTGAGGAGATTTTTGTGTATTTTAACGGCAATTGCAAACTACAAGTGTTGCCGGATACATACAATGTATATCCAAGGTATAATAATTGATTTTGAATAATATGAAGAAAACAACTGGGACGATTTTATTTATTGTAATCCTTGTGTTTTGTGGTTTGGGTATATATTACATTATAAATCAACCAGAATCAGATTCTAAGGAAGTAATAGTAGAAAATATTTTTGCGGAAGAAACTGAAACAAATTTAGCCACACCGGTTGGCATGTTAGGCTATGAATCAGTGGCAAAAAATATTGACGGTGTGGAAAAACATTTTGATACATACTATTATCAAGATTTTGGAAATACAGATAAGCAAATGGCATTTGAATTGGAATCGGTACCGGGGAATTGGTCTAGTACATTTCAAACCAAAAAACCATACATAGAAAAGGATGGTGATAGCTATAATGTAAAAATATGGGACCAAACAAAAAATAGCAGTGAGATACAATATACATTTCCGCAACAACAATACAACTTCGGTTTTCAAGGCCTTGCACTATCGACGGATGGTAAGAGTCTATATGTTGCAATGACGTTTAATGACAAGGATTGGAATGCGGAAACGGACAGTTTTTCTGATATTAATACAACGGCAGAACTTTATCAGGTAGATCTTACAACAAAACAAGCGGAAAAATTGTACAGCCAGACAGCAAAACTAGATTACTACAGTATTGCTCATGCGACGGATAGATATCTGATTTTGATTAAAACCAAGGCTGAAAGTGATTGGCAACAATATATGGTTTTTGATATTGAAGAAAAAAAGTTTGTAAAAGAATTTGAGGAAGGATGGATGGTTACGGCGCTGTCTCCTAATGGCAGATATTTTGCTTATAATGTTGATTTGTTTTCAAAAGGAGGAGAATTTGATCCGTCACAAATAAAAATTGTTGACATGGATAATTTGGAAACTATTCCAACAGATTTTCTTTCTGAATATGATTTTGGCGCTGAGAATCAGGGGGAAGTATGGTCAAATTATCTGGAACTGGTTTGGGGAACGGATAATAAAACACTTTATACTGTTAAGCATGATTCAAATAATTCCGGATATGACTATGCTATTGTCTATGAAATAAATCTCGCTGATGAGAAAATAAGTGAAGTTCAAACAATTCCTAAAGTGTTTAATTCTGTAAACTTAATTGGTGTATATCAGGATACTTTTATTCTGGAGACATTTGCTGATAATAAAATGCAAATATGGAGCTTTCCGGAGCAGAAAGTATTATTGGAGGTAGATGGTTACGGGTTCAGTAATTCCCAAATCATTTCGGTCCCCGGGGAACAAAAAATCGTAGGACTAAAAAATAGTGATAATATTGCTAATCTCCAATCTAATCTCAAAATAAAAACATCATTATATATGCTTAGGGATGGACATTTAGTCTTTATGGATAAGGGTGAAGAGAAGGTGATATCTGAAGATAATTACGATAAGTTGTTAGCACTATCTGAGGATGGTAATGTGTGGGTTGGAAAAAAGATCAATGAAACAGGTAATGGAATGACGCCTTATTATGAACTTAATCTTTCATTATTAAACTCATTAACTGGGGAGGTTATTGAATCTCAAGTATTTGAAGAAGTTGAGAGCGAAGACTATTATCCAATTTCCAAGCGTTTTGTTTTGAATCATAAAACTACAAACGATACACCGGAAGGCTGGGCACGACAAATAACAATCTTGAATTCTGATGCAAATATTATAGAAGAAGTTCAGGAAGAAAACGTTACGGACCTGTATAATGATGAGTTGTCAGACGGGACTATTATGATAAGCAAAAAAGATAATGATGATACAAAAGCTACTTATCTTGCGCTGAAACCATCGGAGGTGCATGAGATAAAAACGTTTCAGATTCCTCAGAATACTTATGACATAACTTTCTTCAATTCAGTACCACTTACTGTAATTAATAATCCTAAATATAACGAAATGGGTTATTCAGGCGGAGAGGTGTATCGTATTGATAGTGCAGAGCCGGAATTATTTTGGAATATTGATTACGTACAGTCAATACACAATGAGTTTAGTATTGGTTCAAATAATTATGTTTTATTAAGTCAGGGTGACTACACAAACAATGTTCATTCTCCATGTGGAAAGTTGTTCAGAATCAATGGTGATACAGGCGAGGAATTGATCGGTAGCGCATCATTTGCTATGTCAGGCGCGGAAGGGAAGTTGATATATGGACAACCGATTGACTCTTGTCAGCATGTTCGGATTTGGGAAACTGATACAGACGGTAAGAATGCTGTGCTATTAAGTAATGATTCTTACCAAGGATGGTATAAACCGTCGATACTGGTTTTAAGATAAATAAATGTTTGAAACGCAAAACCTTCCCCAACGTGGGGGAAGGCTTTTGTGAACAAACAGCATAGATCTTGTCTATACCGTCAATCACTATGCTACCAGATAGCACCAACATGGTCAATATAGTTCTGCACATCTGATCCCCAGCTAATAATATTTTGTTCTCAGATTAGCCAAATATCTAATCAGTAAATATGCCTTTAGCTACTAGCTATTGACAAAAACTGGAATAAAATATACTCTGACGACTTATTTGATATATTCCTCAGACATTCTTGTATGCTGGTAATGAATTTACCATAGCGACAAATATAATAATGTGCTGTATAATATTATTAAATTTATTTTATTAATAAACAAAAAAAATAAGAAGATGACCAATGGGAACGGAAACGGGAATAGCAGTCATTATCTAACAGAAGAAGAATTCGAAAAGATCAAAAAATTCGGCAAAGATAAGGAAACGCCTTTTCTGGCCATCAGCATTTCGAATATTGCCAACAAATATGATGAATTAAGTGCTCACCTTCCATATGCGAAGGTTTTTTTTGCAATTAAAGCCTGTCCGATCAACGAAGTGATATTGATGCTTTATGAAAAAGGAGCGAATTTTGATCTGGCTTCTATATATGAAATTGACCAGGTCTTAGGTCTGGGTATTCCACCGGACCGGATCAGTTTTGGGAATACAATAAAAAAGGAAAAGGACATCGAATATGCTTATAATAGAGGTATTCGATTGTTTGCGACTGATTCCTCATCAGATGTGCAAAAGTTAGCCCGAAAAGCACCGGGAAGTAAGGTTTTCATGCGAATTCTTTCTGAGGGTGGTAATGCTGACTGGCCGCTTTCCAAAAAATTTGGCGCGCATCCGGATTTAACATACCATCTGGCAAAGGATATCCAGCGTCTGGGCCTGATTCCTTATGGAGTATCATTCCATGTCGGCAGTCAGCAGAGGGAAATCGGACAGTGGGATAACGCAATCGCGCAAACGAAGTATCTGTTTGAAGCACTGGAGTCAGAAGGGATAATGCTGAAGATGATTAATCTCGGTGGCGGACTGCCGGCGCGCTATATGC
>JBAYKW010000015.1 GCA_041664365.1 Patescibacteria group bacterium | reverse complement strand
TCCGGACCGCCGAAGCGCATATCTAGTGGCCCATTAATTTGAAAAGAAAATCCTCCGCTTTGAGATTCGAGTTGAAATGAAGAGATCCCAAGATCAAGTAATATGCCGCTAATTTTATGTAAATCTGACTGTTGATCATTTGTAATGCTTTCTATTTTTGAATAATTCGCGTGATAAAGTGTTACTCTGTTTTTATATTTTTTCAGACGCTTACCCGCCTGCTTGATTGCTTCCGTATTCAGATCGAACCCGATCAATTTTCCATGCGGTCCGGTTTTTTCCAGGATTCGTTCCGCGTGTCCGCCGGCACCGACTGTGCCATCGATATAGTTCTGATTCGGTTTCGGGTCAAGGTACTCTATTACTTCTTCAAGCAATACTGATTTGTGAAGAGGATTATTATTTGCCTTCCTCACTTGCAGTAAATTCATATATTAAACATCCAATTCCTCTAATTTTTCCGCGATATCTACTGCGCTCTTTTCCGTTCCCTGCTTATATTTCTCCCAGCCCTCTTCATTCCAGATTTCAATCCGGTTATACAGACCGGCAACTACTACTTTTTTGCTGATTGAAGAAAACTTCCGCAGATAGTCCGGAATAACTATCCTCCCCTGCTTATCGATTTCCACTTCCATCGCGCCCGCGAACATTAAACGGGAATAGGCGCGGGAATTGGACTTGCTGACGGGTAGTTTGGCCAGTTTCACCGCCATCGTTTCCCATTCGTCTTTGGAATATAAAAACAAGCAGTTATCCAGACCTCTGGTCACGACAGCCCCCTTGGCAAGATCGTTGCGAAACTTGATCGGAATCGCGAGTCTCCCTTTGTCGTCTACTGCATGTTGATATTCACCGATAAACATATATTTTCGAAGTATATTAAACTTCTGTTATTTATTTTGTTTGTTCACAAAAGCCAATTTTCTTTTTGTTTTCAGCGGATTTTGTAGGGTTTAAGTTAAGTTATCCACAGATTTCTTTACTTATCCCCACTTTCATCCACTTTTCACCATATGTTTCCATTCTACACCACATTTCGCCTTAGGTCAACAAGTGGATAACTATCAAAACACAAAGCAGTCCCCTTTTCAATGCAGATAGGGAAATTAATATACATATAGTATGTAATTTTTTAGGTTGAGGTTCAGTTCTCCAGAAAACCAACTGGATATAAATATTACGCTTGCGTATCTCGCACGACTTCCAGTCTCTTAAATGTCATTTCGAGCTCGGTATTAACTTATCACTTCGACCGCAGTGGAGGAGTCTATTGATTTCTCGGCTTTGTCGCGCTTAGCGCGACTTCGCTCGAAATGACAGAGTGGTCGAAGTGACGGTCTGCATCCCGAGCATATCGCAGATACCCTAACACCTAAACCCTTACCCCTATTCCCTAACAAATAAAAAAAAAGGACCGCGCTCACAGAGTCAGCTTGGTCCTACTCAGGAAAAAGATCATCCCAATGCTTCGTGTTACCGGGAAAACCCAGCACATCCGCGGGGTCTCCCGCGAGGTCCGGATGGAATACCGGCAAGTTCTTCACGCAGGAGCAGTCGAAACCAGTCATGTCCTGAACCGCCAGCATGGCGTCGATGAACATGTCAACCAGTGCCGGCTTGCGTTCGTTCATGATCCGGACGACTTCCTCGCCATCCACATCTTGCTCCACGTCCGGCGTGTCCGTGATCACAACTGCCCCACCATAATGGAAACCAAGCTGCCGGATATAGTACAACTCCGGTATCATGGTCTGCATCCCGAGCATATCACAGATCCCCAGGCGGATGTGCATGGCAATCTCAGCGGGAGTCTCGTACAGAGGGCCCCGCACCGCGCAGGCCAACACTCCGCCGGACTTCACATGCTTGCTCCGCCGAAGCAGAGTTTGCATGTGCGGGCAGAGCAAACCATTCGCCGTGCGATGGAACGCCGTGGGATGGACGTACTTGTCCTTGATCGAGAACGACCAGGCACCGCGCGTGAAGTCGATCACGTCGTTGGGGATCACGATGTCCCCTACTTCGAGACCGCCGGGAATGTTCCTGGCGTTGTGCAGTCCACCGACCGCTGAAATTCCGTTGACGAACTGGTTGTTGAACAGCTTGGGTTCCAGCTGGTTCAACTTCCACAGACCGTATATGTACGGTCTTTGATCGAGTTGGTCGGCAAGGCGCGGACTACCGGTGGAGTTGTGACGATCAATCGAAACGAACGAAAGATCGTTGCGCTGAACGATCGTGCTTAGGAATGGACCATAGACCGTCCGCAAGAGTACCGGTTTTGAAGTTTCAAACCCGCGCTCCTGGAACAGCGTGCCCATACCGGTTCCCCCGATATAGGCACAGGTGATTCGTTCCGACATAACTCTAATCCTTTTCGTTTGTACGGACTGTCCGCACGTGTCTAGCGTCGTGCTTCGACCGGAGCTTGATCATCAAGCGTAGTGACCTTCTGCTCACTTGCCCTGCCACTAAAGACGATGGCCAGGATCACTACGATCCAAAAGAGGCAAGCGAGCGCGGTACTACCACAGAACGTGGTTTCACCTTTCTTCTGTTTTGCCAGAATCCTTTTCCTGGCTTTGTTCATGCGCCTCCTGTGACGCTGATGTGACACGGTCTTACTCCTTTGTCAGAGGACTACGTGACTCCTTTGCTTCCTCGAAACCATCATTTTCGATCAATCAAATATATATGGATAATAAAAAGAACCAGCGAATGAATTTACATCATTATTCGCCAGTTGTCAAGCAATAAAATGCAATTTTTCTTGCCTTATCGTTGTCTTTTCCCCATGTCCCGGATAAACATTTGCTGATTCCGGTAAGGTTAATAGCTTATTGGTAATACTGCTAATTATCTGCTCGTAACTGCCCAGTGGAAAATCTGTACGGCCAATTGCTGATTGGAACAAAGTATCACCGGAAAACAAAACTTTTTCTTCTGCAAAATAAAAACAGACACAACCCGGTGTGTGTCCCGGCGTATGAATTACAGAAAAATTCAAACTGCCTACCTTAAGCTGCTGATTATCACTTAAATTAATATCCGGTTGGAACGCTTCAAATGAAAATCCGACCTGATTGACCATCCCCTTCTCATCAATTGGCATAATTGCCAAATCCGCGGGGTTCATGCAAATTGGCGCGGACACCTGCTTTTTCAATTCTGATAATCCTGTCACGTGATCAAAGTGCCCATGCGTGATTAATATGTATTTTATATTTAGCCCTACCTCGTTAATTGTCCTGATCATTTCCGTATCATAAACAGCAGGGTCAATAATGACCCCCTCTTTGCTATTTTCATTATAAACCAAATATGTATTTGTTTGTACCGGACCTAAAACAAACCGTTCAATTTTCATGGAATTACTTTTTTGGTTTTGTTATGTTCGGTGCCTTGCCGTAAAACGGTTCTACTATCTGGAACCCGTTTGTTTTCATCAGAATTGCTTTACCTTTTTTCACTAAAGCGTCATTGGACTTAAAATCAGTCGCTTTAATTCCCGCCACCGGAATATTCAGGGCATAGCCCAGCGTGTTGGCAATAACCACGCCGATCCGCAGTGAAGTAAACGGTCCTGGTCCGGTAACCACCACCACACCTTGCAGCTCTTTGGTTTTAAATTTGTGTTTGGTCAGGAAAATACCAACATGCTTCAATAAAGTATCTGTTCTATTAAAGCCCGTCTCAAAAAAATGCTCATATATTCTTTTACCATCATCCAATAATAATGTCGCCTGTTCTACTTCAGAAGTATTGATAAATAGGATCATTTGTTTGATTTATTAATTCTTTTTTTCTCCCAATTACGCACTGCTTTCTCATCCATGCCGAAATAATGCCCGATCTCATGATGTACCACTTCACTTATCTTCTTACGGATATTCTCCACATCGGCGCCGGCGATATGCTCAATCGGTTTTTGAAAAATCGTGATTTTATCCGGCAGTACGGACCCGTAATTAACTCCCCTTTTGGTCAACGGCACACCCTGATACAGACCAAGTAACAAGCCGTGGTAATTAATACCGTGTTCTTTTGTTCTGGCATTTCGGGAATCCTCTTCCACCACAAAAGCAACATTCTCTATTCTTTTTCTTAAATGTTCCGGCACTTCCCCGACGGCGTCGGCAACCATTTTTTCAAATATTTCTTTATTCATAATTGTGCTTACTATTTTACCTTTCCGGCTGTTTTCAGGCAAATCTGTGCCTTAGGTCTTGACAAAATTTATAAAGTAGTATAAGATGTCCAGTCTGATACGGTTGTATCAGGCATGCCCAACCACGGGCAATGCTCAAATCGAGGAGGTTGTCGATGAGACGACTCGTCTCCCTGTTCCTCGCCGTCTTCCTGACGGCGTGCATCCCGATCATCGCATCGGGACATGACGACGCACTGACGTCGAATTATCAAACGATGTCCGCGACCATCCCGATGACGACCACGCTGGACGCCAACACCGGCGCCACGGGCCCCGGCTTCACGAGCTGCTCCGCCATCTATTTTTCGACCAACGGCGCGATCACCGCGAAGGCCGGCGACGACTACTGCGTTCTCGTCACCAATTTCCGCCTCCGGGCGAAAGGCTCGGGTCACGGCGCCGGGGTTTCACTCGACAGCGCTTCGGCGCTGACGGAAAACGCATATGTATGCTTGAACCTGGACGCGACCTCCGGCAACTACTACGACGCGACGGCCAACCCGGCCGCCACCGCCGGCGCCTCCGGCACCTGCACCTGGCACCCTCTGCGGTGCTAATGCGCTGAAGGCTCCCGAACAGGGAGTCGACACGCGCGCCCCCCACTTGCTATTGGAGTGGGGGTGTTTTATTTATTAAATAGGCCCGCCCGGCTCCCGCCTGCTATGCCATAGACAATGGCGGGCAGGCGCCTTTGGTGAAGCCAAGGCGGACGGGGTTTAGGAATAAGGGTATAGGGTCTAGGGGTAAGGATCTAAAGTTTAGATACAAAAAACCTGCCAGATTAATTACGGCAGGTTAGTTTGTATATCTAGACTGTTTTGATTTTTAATAACTCTTATTTCTTCAATAATTTCTTAATTTTTTCCACCACTTCACTCGGCGTGTTATCCGCCTTTGCCATAAATGCCACTGCACCCATTTTTTCACTCAACATGGTGTGACCACCTTCATTCAGATTTGTCAGCACTACAATCGGGATATCCTTGGTTTTATCATCAGCTTTTAAAAGCTTGATCGCATCATAACCGCTCATTTGAGGCATTACTAAATCCATGCCGATCAAATCCGGTTTTTCTTTATCAACGACATCCACTACATCCTTCGGCGGATGATCAAAAAGCACAATGTCAAAACCCTCCTTCTCAAATTTTCTTTTATACATATCTGAAATTAATTTGTCATCTTCAAATATTATAATTTTTGTCATTGTTTTTTTGTTAATTATTGTTGAGCGTTTACTTGGGTTGAATCGACAAATACTCTTTGTTTTAATTCCTGATCAATAAAGAATATCGCGCCCTTATCATCGCCGATCATTTTCATTTTTTGGACAAGCTCGTCCGCGTTCGCCTCCTCCTCCACCTGTTCATCCACGAACCAATTCAGCATGCTCTCCGTTGCCGGATCTTTTTCCGCTCTCGCCAATTCCACTAAATTGTTGATCCGACCGGTAATCATCTGCTCATGGGCATATGCCGCCTCGAATGCCGCGAGCGGTGTCTTCCATTCCGACTGCGGTTTTTCCACCGCCGTCAGATCCGCTCTTCCTCCCCTTTCCAGAATAAAGTTGTAAAACTTCATGGCGTGGGTCATTTCTTCCTGTGCCTGAACCCTCATCCAGTTGGCAAAACCCATCAGGTTTTTGTCGGTAAAATCAGCGGACATCGCCATATAAAGGTATGCTGAAAATAGTTCAGCATTGACCTGCTCATTTAACGCATTGCGCATTCTTTCAGTAATCATATTTTTCCTTTCAATTTAATTCATTATTTTAATTATCTCCTACAGGACACAGCTCTGCCGGTTTGGGACTACTGGGATGTCCGTGTTCCACCCAGATTCCATTGTCACAGATCCAGGTATCCTCGTCACCGCCGGCAAAACGCAAAAAAAGCCACGCAAAGGCAGTAGCAATGATCCCCATGGCAATAATGGCAGTTTTTTTATTTATCATTATTGTCTACGATAGAATATTATTTGGTTTCCTTAATTTCCTGTTCTTCAATATCTTTTTTCTGGAATTTACTGAACTTATCAATCATGACAATATTTTTATTTTCCAGAATATCATATAAAAATCGGTCCGTAAGATCACGACGATATTTGTATTCCTTAGTGGTCATCACAGTATAGTTTATGGTGCGGTTAAAGAATTTTTCAAACTTATCCATTAACCGTGTCAGTTTATCGCGATTGATCTTGCCGACCAGAAGAATATCCGTTGAATTATCCTGGATGCCGACAAAAAAACCGGTAAGCACCATGTATTGAATATTGCCCAGCGCTTTAATATCGGATACCAGTTTGTCTTCCAGAATTACCTGAGCTTTCAGAATCAACCCTCTGAGTTCAGGAAATAGAATGAAGTTAGAATTAACCTGGTAGAATTTTTTTTGATCTTCATCATGAGACATTACCAAACCCATATCTTCCAGGTTCTTCAGCTCTCTTCTGACGGAGTTTATCCGCTCATCAATTGTCCTGGTTATCTCGCGAACAAAAAAAAGCTTTTCCGGTTCTGTTAGAAAAAGTCTCAATAATTTCACTCTGGTTCGTGAACCAAATAGTTGTTCAAGCATAGTTTTCAGTTTCTCTATATTTTATTAGTCCAAATCCGACTTTATTATACGTT
The DNA here is from genome assembly GCA_041664365.1 of Patescibacteria group bacterium. Lineage (NCBI taxonomy): Bacteria > Patescibacteria group bacterium. The sequence continues at coordinate 10,899 of JBAYKW010000015.1, read as the reverse complement.
TTTCAATAATACATGTAAAGGTGTCATTCATTTTTACTAAAATTCATGCTGAAAACTTGCAGAAATTGTTGAAATGTTTAATAATAACAGGGTAAATACAGGTGAAATATCCTCATGTATTAATTATAATGGTTAATGTAAAAACAATTGACTAACATTGAAGCAAAAATCTCCAGGCTACTGATCAGTAACCCGGAGCAAAGCAGATCCATAACCGGAGTATTTATTCCGGAAATAACCCCGCTAGAAATTCAGAACTTCGGGCACCTTTTTGTGCTCACTGAAATAGATGTTAGGAATGATGCCAATGGCAAAGTTCTTCAATTAGTCGAAACGGAACTTAAGAAAAACTATTACGGATCAGATAAACTGAATGTTGAACTGGCATTTGAAGACGCACTGCAGAAAACAAATTCCAAACTGCACGAGTTGATTGCTTCCGGCGAAAAAGACTGGGTTGAAGTTTTTAACTGCATCGTCGGTGTGCACAAAGGTGATGAATTACATATCGCCCAGCTGGGTAGTATGCACGCTTTTTTCATTCAAAAAAATAAAATTGTAAATATTATCGATCAAGCAGGTGATAATTCCGGGAAGATAAACCCGTTAAAAATATTTTCAAATGTAATATCAGGAAGTGTAAAAGAAAATGATTCACTGCTGTTCTGCAACAACAGCCTGCTGGACTATATTTCTCAAGAAAAGATAAGGAGAATAATAACAGAAAATAGCCCTGAAAATGCCGTAGCAACTATTCAAAACCTGCTAAATGACAGTACTAATGGAGTTTCATTTATCGCGATTATTCTGGGTATCAAAACACCGGAAATAACGGTTAATGAGGAAATGAGAGCACCAATAATAGCTCAGAATGATACGGTATTAACTGCCCCGGAAACATCAATGAACGGGCTGGTGAATCAGGAGCGCAGTACAACCGAACTACTCACGCCTTCTATCTGGCCGAATATTTCAAAAAAAGTTAAAAATCTGGGAGAAAAATTGAAGGGTCGTGTATCAAAAAAAGGGTTAGATGAAAAATTTGGCGAAGATGCAGGAGTGATCCGAGAAATCAGAAACAGGGATACTGAGAAACAAAGCATACTGAGCACATCTTTTAAATATATAAAATTAGTCGGTAAAAAAGTATTTGAACTATTCATCTTAAGTATGAGAGGAATCCGGGGACTTTTTAAGAAAAAGGAATCAATTCGTGGACACATCCGGACACTCCCTCACAAAACCAGCAAAGAGACTGCCAGATTCCTGGTACGGATAAAAAGAATGTCGAATCCCAGAAAAGCAGTTCTGGGCATTGCTGTTCTATTGATTGTGATTTTTGCATTCAACATTGTGAATATGGGAAAACGGGAAGACCGGAAATTAATGCGGGAAAACTACGCAAAAGCTCTGGTGCAAGCGGAAGAGAAAACTTCTGAGGCGGAAGCAGCGCTGATCTATGAGAATGAAGAAGATTCCAGAGTTCTGCTTAGTGATGCAAAGAATCTGATTCAAAGCATTCCTGACGAAGAAGAAGATTTACAAGGTAGTAAAAATGAACTCCTCAAAAAGATTCAGGATCAGCTCGATAAAGTGAATCATATCGTAAAAATCACCAGTCCCGAAATAGTTGCGGATCTGGCATCCGCCGGCGAAGGATTCTCCCCTGCCGGTATAATTCTGCTTGGTGGCAATCTTTATAGTTTTGATTCGGCGGAAAACACAATCCTGAACACAGTGCTGGAAGATAAATCAGTAGCCGTAGAATCAGCAGGAACATTGGAAGGCAGTTTAACAACCGGCATTCCTCTTACGAACAACTTATTACTTCTGAAAACGGATTCGGATATTTTTTATGAATATAATATTGCTGACGCTGCTTTTACTTCACGCAAAGTTGAATCAGCAAATGTTGATAACCGCATCGGAAATTATAATACTTACCTCGGAAGGATATACACCCTGGATACAAAAAATAACCAGATATTCCGTCATGAAAAATCCGGCAATGACTGGGGATTAGGATCCGCCTGGATTACGGATGTAAATCTGGATGTAACCAATGCCAACTCAATTGCAGTTGATGGTGCTGTTTATGTTGCAAAAAATAACGGAGAAGTCTGGAAACTTTTCAGCGGTGCCAAAGACGAGGAATTCAAGACAAGTACAATAGATCCGGCATTTTCTAATCCTACCAAAATTTATACCACACCTGATCTGGAAAATGTTTATGTGATAGATCCGAATAATAAGAGAATAGTGATCCTGGATAAAAACGGCGGACTGGTTAATCAATATTTCTCAGATTCATTTGATAATTTAAAAGACTTTGCTGTTTCCGAGTCTGATAATGTGATATACCTTTTGAACGGAAATAGTATTTATAAAATTGACCTGTAAAAACTCCGCGCGCGCTGACATAAATTCATTTATACATACAACTAAAAACTTCTCCGCCAACCGGCGGAGAAGTTTTTTTGTTTCTGTATATAGTCTTATATACCGCTTGTATTCTGTAACACGTTTAAGGCAAATATTACTATTGCCCAAGCGACCAAGATAATTACTAAGCCGATAACGGCCGCCGTAATAATTTTCTTTGCTTTTTCAACTTTTTCTTCGTTACCACCAGCTGTCATCCATGTGAACCCACCATATAGGACGAGAATAACTGCAATCAATCCCAGTAATCCCAGTATCCATTGGATGATCGCAATTACCGTTGCTTGCAGGTTCGCTGTACCTAATCCTAACGTACCTGAAGGATTATAGAATGATACTGCGTTTGTTACCTGTGGTAGCAGGAACAAAGAAAAGATGAAAAGCAATAAGAATGTTTTCTTCATGCATTTCGTTTAATAATTAAACTCATGCTTACAGAATAACAAGTATTTAAAAAAAAAGCAAGTACTTAGTAAGAAAAAAACATTGTTTTAGACTGGCAGACAGTTGATGATTAGTATTTTGACAGCCCTTACGGAATAACCGCTCCCTCATTGTGAATAATCTATCTTTCGATTTATATATTCTGTTGACTTTCACAAATAAACCAGTCTATAATATGGCGACTAGGAGATTTTACCGATCTCCAAATAATCGGCTCCTGCACTTTCAGGGAGGAACGACCATGGCTGACAGTCATACGAAGGAAAAATGCTTCACCATCAACCTCGGTGACATCATCGACATCCCGCCGGAAGCCGTCCCGTACTTCCACCGCCCGTCCCTTCGCGACACCCCTCCCCTCGATCACGAAATCGCACAGCCCCGGATCATCCGGATCCACCAAGTCGACACCGACTCGGACACCTGGCGGTTCCCGCACAATTCGATCGAGAAGGGGCACGGACTGGTTGTGTTCGCTCCCCCACTTCCGCCGGAAGGTGGCAAGATACGAGTCGCGATCCGCGACCATGCTAGCGTCTGCGCCGTTCCGCTCGACCGTTACGAGGAACTCACCGCTTCCGAATGCCAGCAGGTCTAGTTGCCCGCCACATGCTCTTTGCCCCCGCTGTCATCACCACCTGGTGATTTCAGCGGATTTTTTTATCCAATAAAAAAAGGCCTCTTGGAAGAAGCCTACGCAATGAACGAACGAGAACCTATTCAGCGTTCTCGGTATAGAAAACGAACATGATGACGCCGACACGATGACAGCGGTCACCCGCATGCACCACATTGACGTGGTGCACTTCGATGTTCTTGTTCATCAGCCACGTGTTGACCCTCGCATCCAACCCTTCAAGCGTGGTCACAAATCCCGGCGACGTATCCATCGACGAAAATTGTGCCAAGAACGACTTGATTTTCACAGACTCTACCTTTCTGTCTGGATGCACGCACACCTAGCGCGCGATGCACTCTTGGGGTGCCGAGAAATGCTTGAGCAGCATCTCGCGCGTCCCGGTGATGGGATCGACTTGGAGAGACATCGTCCCGCCCTTGTTCCTGTTGATTCGAGTCACCTCGAATCCGATGGTCTCCACCGGAATGAAGCTCATCTCGCTGTAGCAGCGGAGGCCTCTTCCCGAGAAGACATACGTCATGGCATCGAACGGATTCGCGCTGAACTGCCATCTGCTATCAGAATCCTCCCGGAAGACGATCCCGACCAGTCGGCCCTTGTGCTTTCCACGGCTGCCGCGAATTCCTTCTGGGACGCTCAAGTGCAGGAAATCTGGATTCTTCCAGATCTTGTCCCCCACATTGATCCCGATGGAAGACCGTTTGAACCATTTCGTCCAAAACATCGTACTCCCCCCTTTCAAAAAATGAGTGTACGTGCCTAGCGTGCGATGCTTCCCGAAGGTGCGTTGTAGTGCTCGAGCAGTGTCGCGATCCGCCCGAAAACGGGCTTCACGCATACGGAGGTTCCGTTCTTGTTGATCCGCTTCACTTCGAAGCCGATCACGTTGGAGGTAATCGGCGGAAGCTTGAAGTAGCAGAAGCAGACCATTCCCCTGCGCGCATTCGAGGTGATCACCCACGAGCGGTCATCCACGACGTCGTAGAACTCTCCCGGATCAGCACGGAAGATAACTCCGCCGTGATCCGACTCCACGGGGAACAGATCGACCATCCGCGGCGGCTCCACCCCACTAAAGATGACCTCGCGCAGAATGAGGTCACCCACCTTGATGTTGTTCGGGTTGTTGGACACGTTTCCTTCCTCCATGTTCCAAACACCACAGTGCAGGGCGAACCGGATAAGTTATCATAAATCCCCCGCCATGTCAATAGTAGACAGACCAATTCATGCTCCTTTAAAAAAATACCCATTGACAGAACTGGTCTTAAAAAGTAAAATTTCAAACTGGCTCTTTCCCCGAACCGGAAGGAAAAACCATGCAACTCATGATCGGACTGGCCGTTGCCTTTGTCGCTCTGGTGAGCGTGTTGGCAATCTATCCCCACCTCAAGTTCGAGCAGAGCTACTTCTCCACCTGGTGGATCGTCGCCCGCGCTGTGGCAGTCCCTTACATGTTTATCACGATCCGCATCGCAACCAGACACATCTCCAGTCTTGAACTGAAGATTGTGATCGCAATCCAATACTACGCGTCCGTACTCGTAGTTGGTTGCTGGTTTCTGCCGAAGCACTATCCCTTGCTTGAGACTTTTACGTTCATGATAATCGGATTGTTTCCGCTCATTTTTTTCTGGGGAGATCCCCAGACAGAAAGCACGCCGACCGGTGCCCAAAACGACACGGCGGTCCGTGATACCTGACCCGCTTCCCATCTAGAGGCGGTTTTTTTATCTAATAAAAAAAGGCAAGGGATTAGGCTTGCCTGGCGTGCTGTAAAAACTCCGAAGGAACGTTGTAATGCTCGAGCAGTGTCGCGATCTGTCCGAAGACGGGCTTCACGCACACGGAGGTGGCGTTCTTGTTGATCCGGCACACCTCGAAGCCGATCACGTTGGACGTATCCGCCGGAAGCGGAAAGTAGCAGAAGCAGATCAGCCCCCGCCGTGATCCCGAGGTAATGACCCACGGGCGGTCATCTCTGACCGAGTAGAATTCACCCGGCGCAGCGCGAAGGATTATCCCACCATGTTCCGACTCGACCGGCAACAGGTCATCCATCTGCGAAGGAGAAAACCTGGAGAAGAAAACCTCCCTCCAGATCACATCTCCCACCCGTATGTTGTTCGGATTGTTGGACACGTTTCCTTCCTCCTTGTTTCCAAACACCACAGTGCAGGGCGAACCGGATAAGTTATCATAAATCCCCCGCCATGTCAATAGCCAAGCTGTTTGTATTGAATCAAAAACCCCCGCATTGTCTGCGAGAGTTTTTATTAATCTTCCTTAATCTATTCTAGCAATAGGAATCTTACCATCTAATAGAACCTTCAACTCCTATTGTTCCGCCATCAGTCTTACTGTCATAATTGAAATTAATACATGCCCCACCAACAGTATACTGAAAGGATGCCCCACCATTGAGCGAACACTGAAACTCAAAATGCCGATCTTGTAACCAACCGCGAACACCACCATAAAACTGGCCAAGTTGAGAATTTTCTAATGAATTCAGATAAGACTCAATGTCCAAATTTGTTATATCATTAAGTGCTATAAGAACACCACCCGATGCATACCTTAATGCTTCTTGTCTTGCCCAGGACCAAAATGCACTACCGTCATTTTGCATATGATCCAATACTTCCCCTAAAGCATCTCTTTGTGCTTGAGTAAGACCATCTTCAGTTGATGTTTCCGCCAATACCCAATCCGAATTAACAGAATCCGCATTTAACACATCTTGTGAATCATCTGTTGTTGTATCAATTTCCTGAAATACTTCATACAAGGACTGATCTTCGTTTTCTGGTGCAAATATCGGACTGAGTTCAACGAGTTTGCTTTCATCATTCAGCTTTGCTGTAATTTCCTGTTCCGGTACTCCCATATTGCGTAAAAACTGTGCTGTTTTCAATAAGAGTTCCTCTCTAGTTGTACTAGGAGTGATCTTAAAACTTGATGCCACTTTAATCTCGCTTAACTCTGTTTCCTGATCTCCAGAAGTTTGAATGTTTTTAATCAAATGCTCCGCTTCTAAAAACATCACATCGCTTTCCGTAATCATTACTGCCTGCGGGTTCTTTTGCGGCATTTTTTTCATATCAGCAAGACCTAAAACAATCCCGGCAGCGATTACTAATGACGCTCCCATTAGCAATGTAATAACTGCAACATTAACTACGCCAATAGATTTTTTTGTGCTAGTAGTAACTTCTGTTTGTTTTTGTTCCATATATTTTTATTTTAATTCTATTCTACTATCATGTCCGGCAATGTTTCGACAACATTGCCCATATTATCTGTGCTCTTTGTTACTGCGTGAATCTCATAATCGTTATCTCCAGGATTTACTCCACAGGCAATCGCTCTGGTCAGAAGTGCGTCAGCATACGGCCTGCCATTCAGATCGTAGAAAAAGAATGCACCAACATTTGGTTCCAGCGTTACCGATGGAATACACAGATCATGTACCCCGTAAAATAATACTTTGGATGAATTAGGATCATAAGATCCGATTGTCCAAACTCGCTCCGGGATTGTAATTTCTCCTTCGGCAAAGTGTCCAATTGAAACTAACAATGGTGATTTCCCGCCAATTAATTCGTAATTCTCATACTCATCCCAAAGCTCCATTTCAAAACCATTGTCACTGCCAAGGTATGCTCCCATTGGTTGACTCTCTCGAATAATGTTTGACCTTACGAATGGTCCAACTTCATCTGGATAAGGAGAATTTATTTCACCGCTTACCAGATTCATCGGATTATATGAATTTGCTAAAATTCTAGGACAATCGCTATTCATAACCGGAACAGTTAATTCGGAATTATGATATGGCGTGCCATAAATATCATAATAATATTTTAAATTACCTGACGAAATACCTTTTCTGCCCGGATAACAAAGTGTTGTAACAACATTTCCGTCAGTCTGCAAAGTAATCGCCTGCGAAAGCACATCTACTTTTGTTGTGTTTGACCCTAAATTAACTTCAATTGAAAGTGGATTTAATGAATTTACTCCGATATTTCCAGACGGATACCAACTTACATCGACAAGTGATCCAGCAAAAACCCCACGATTATAGACATCCCAACCACTAACTTGGTTTGGATGAATTATGGGCATTGAAAGATGCCCATCATCAATTACCTTCGGCATAAATGCATTGCTTGTTGGATATATTGCAGGAGTCCTTTTTGTTGGCATGGTCTTCATATTTGAAAGACCCATGACAATTCCGGCAGCAATTATTAATGACGCTCCCATTAGCAATGTAATAACAGCAACATTGACTACGCCAACAGATGTTTTGGTTATTGTAATCGTATCTGTTTGTGTTTGTTTTTGTTCGTCCATATGATTTTAATTAATTTTTATCGCTAATCTTAGCCTAATACTTAACATTATAGCACATTTTTTTAATTTTGTCAAAGCTATCTAAATAAAAAAACACCCGCTGACTAGCGATTTCAATACATGAATGGGAACTGATTAGTCCCCATTCCGTTTTTTATAATACTTTTTTAAATTTATTTACCTTTGGCGCAATCACTAACCGGCAATATGCCTGGTTGGGATTCTTTTCAAAATATTGCTGATGATATTCTTCCGCCCGATAAAACCGGTCCAGCTTTTTAACTTCCGTTACGATCGGCTTAGTATATTCTTTTTGAGCAGCTGCGATAAAACTTTCTACTTCATTTTTCTGATCCTCATCATTCCAATAAATAGCCGAGCGATATTGCGTCCCAACATCATTCCCCTGCCGGTTCAGACTGGTCGGATCGTGCATAGCAAAAAATGTTTTCAATATATCAGACAACGTAATTAAAGATGCATCATATATTACTTCAACAACTTCAGCATGACCGGTCGTTCCAGAAGATACTTCTTCATAGCTTGGATTATTAGTGTCCCCTCCCGCATAACCGCAAGTCGCTGAAACAATTCCTTTCGTAAGCGCAAAGACTGCTTCCACACACCAGAAACATCCTCCACCCAACACAATTTTTTTGTAATTATTTTCCATTTGGTTTGAATACTAATGAAATGGAATTAACACAGTGACGGGTATTTTTTTCAGTCATTCTCTCCCCTTCAAACACATGACCCAAATGCGCGTTGCATTTTGCACATTGGATTTCTGTGCGCATGCCATCCGCGTCGGGTAAACGTCTGACGCTACCTGGAACTTCCGCGTCAAAACTGGGCCACCCGCAGTGCGCGTCAAATTTGTTTTCCGAATTATATAGTTTGGCTCCGCACTGTTTGCAGTAATATCCGCCCTCCTCAAAATTTTTATCATACTCACCAGAAAAAGGCTTTTCTGTACCCTTGTGCAGAATTACCTTCTCTTCTTCGTTTGTGAGTTTATTGTATGCCATAGAAATTCAATTATAGCATGAAGCAGTTTTAAGGCTAGGGATATTGACACGGATAAACTTTCGTGTTAAGTTCTCCTACTTGGCATATTCCATGCCGGGAAAAACAGCACTTCAGCGACAGGAGTTCTCTATGCCCAAGGATCCGAATTTCCCCGGCTTCCCTGAAGAGATTCCCCTAGTACTGACATTTGTCAGCGTGACCTTCCCCACCGGTTTGGTGGCGGAGACCCTAGTCTGTCAGCGGACCATCCGAGTCCAGCCGATGCTGGAGTACCAGATCACGCTCTGGGGCAAGGACTTCGACGGCTTCGACCAAGTCCTCACCTTCCGGGATGGCAAGTGGTTCGCCACGAATCCCGAACATCCGCGCGTGGAGTTCGTGGTCGGGCTCGTGTTCTCCGCCAACGAGGACTAGGCTAGACCGCTAGCCCTTGCTCATTCCCCCACCAACATGTGTTTGGTGGATTTTTTATTAGACCATTGACATATGCATTCACTATTGCTAAGATTTTTTACTTGGCATATTCCATGCCAGGCGAAATCACCAAAATCAGGAGGCATTCTCCATGTTCACCATGTACAGCCCATTTTCGTTCCCCGAGAATATCCCCACCGTGGACAACATCGTCCGAATCATGCTCCCCGACGGACTGGAGGTCGAGACCACGATTCGGCAAAGAGACGTCAATCACCATACGGGTGATATCAGGATCACCATCAAGGGCAATAACCTCAACGGCTTCGATCCGACGCTCGGCTTCCGCGACGGGAAGTGGTTCGCAACGCATCACGACACCGCGGGAATGGAGATCGAGGTTTTTCTCAAGATTGTCGAGGAGTGCTAGACAGCACTCTAGCCACTGCACCTTCCCCACCAGCAACTTCGCTCGGTGGATTTTTTTATATACTTATTGACTTAAAATTGCAGTTTTGGTAATATCTTACACTGACACCTGCGCTTCACATCGATCCCCTCAACCCTGGCGGAGTTCTCATGGATATTGTGTTTCCTGAAGATTTCCCTGATTTGGGAGACCGTGTCAACGTCATGTTGCCCAATGGCATGCGAGTAAAAGCACTCGTGCATGAGCGGGCCTGCAGGACTCCGGATTGCATGGTACACACCATACTGCTTTGGGAAACCAACCTCCGTCCGTATGCGGAGCTCCTGATCCATCGCGACCGGAAGTGGTTTGCGACGCTTCTGTCCGACAGCACCGAGCATGAGGTCATGCTCTGGATACTGTAGCACAAGCAGTTAGATCTTTCTTTCCGCCGACAGTTTGTCCGGTGGATTTTTTATTATAAAGATATAAGATTAAAGTTGTAGATGAAAATTTGTGAATCTTTTCCATAAGTTAGCCAAATTTTCCCATTGACTTCAACTCATTTTCATGATATAATACTATAATGAAAGAAGGTAATAACACCTCCGAAAAAACAAAAACCATAACCAAGATAAGTTACCGAATAGCGATCCTTGTAGTGGGAGCGCTTTTTTTGTCCGCTGCCTCCGCTATTTTAGCTCTGGGCTATTATAAAGAAGACGGCAAACCTTTGTATGCCGGTGCATGCCAACTGGTATCTGTAAGATCGCAAAGCGGACCAAATAAAGTATACACTCTGAACCCCGATCATACGATTAAGCTGAATAAATTGTATAAAGATTACTTCAGCCGAAATGCCCGCTGTGATGAACTGCAGTTTCATGTTGACCACAATACTTCAGCTATTCGGCTGGAAGCCTGGCTTTCAAAAACTATGCTGGACTGGTTTAGGAATATTGGTGGTACCCACTTTGAAGGACATACTATTTCGACGAGCAGACATGAATGGTTTTTAGTAAGGAAAGGAACGCTATACAAGATAAACGACTGGCCGACTGCCCTATCTTGGGGCTTACTTCCCAATGACCGATTGACTATTCCCCACCAGCTGACTAACCAGTTCTACAATATTGTTAAGGTCGGTAAACCACTTAGT
>JBAYKW010000014.1 GCA_041664365.1 Patescibacteria group bacterium | reverse complement strand
TGGAGGAGAATCGAACTCCTGAGTAATGGTTTTGCAGACCACTGCCTTACCACTTGGCTACCAGGCCGCCAGACGTGCACTTGTTATAACAAAATTAGCTAAACAAGTAAACCCCGTTACTTGACCGCGGAGCATTAAACTCTGCAGTAAGTAAGTGTGGTTTGCTACTTGAAATCACCCGGCGGTATAGCCGCGTGGTATTCAAATAACGGGGTGAATACAGTATATCAGAGGATATCAACTGAATCAATTCTGTTTAGCTATAATATCTCAATTTTTATAACACGTGCTCCCCACTGAATTGCCTCCTCCCGGCTGCCCATCCATATATCGGCAAGATAAACACTGGCGCCGGTCCGAAGGCGGTCTTGTACTTCAAACACTTTGCCCGGGAATATTTCTGGAAAGCGCACTTTTGTCCCAAATGGTAAATAGTTGTAGGCGATAATGCCGTCATGTACTTTATCTCCGGACGCGGTGGTAAATGGGTCGCCGTCACACTGGTCAACAGTGGAAGAATAGGCTGTCACAGTCAAATAAAACGACTTTTTAGCCACTCTATCGCCGGCAATCGGTAATTGATCGAAACTATCGGATATTTCGCTGTCAGCCTCAAAAATTGGGCTATTCTGCTCATTTTCAAGAGGGGTTTCCTGTGATACAGCGATATGAGGGAAAACCAGCTGAACCAGTGATAATAGCAGGAATACTGCCACTTTTCGGTTGTTTTTGCTTACTTTTCGGTAAAAATTCATAGCATGCTTAGTAGTTAATCTTCAATCAAAAAATCTCTACCATACAGGTTGAGATTTGCAGAAGTTTCTTACCTTAGCACGCCTATTTTAGGGTGTCAAATCAATCCATCAACAGTTTATCCAGCTACTTTTTGTATACATAAAATTTGCCATCCCTGTTTATCGGCTCCCAATTGGGCAGGGAAAAATTATTGCAAATTATTGTGGAATTGGGTTTGAGCTCTTCGCGCAATTTATTACCCAATTTTTTCATAATATTGAAAATTCCGAAAATTATTACCACATTATATTTAGACAAATCTTCTTTAAAAAAATTTCCGCGATGTATGAAGGCCTTTTTTTCAAGCCCATGCATCCTGATTTTGGCCATTGAATACCACGCAAGAAAACGATTAATTTCATATCCATGTGCTTCCGCACCGGCTTTGGCCAGCGCTATGACAATTCGACCATCGCCTGAACCTAAGTCAACAGCGACATCGCCATCTTTTATATTTGCTAGCTCAATCATTTTCTTAACACCTTTCTTCGCACTAGGGGCAAAGGGCGCGCCGGTTACAAATGGGATACCAAAAGAGATGATAAATATCAGTAAAAGAATTATTAGCAGGACCTCAATCGATAGGACGAAATAAAGCATAATATTTTTGAATCAATTATATCTGACAGTATATCACTGATTGATAAAACAAAAAACGCCCTCTGGTTTCAAGGCATTTTTATTGCTTGGCGCGCCATCCGAAGTCCCACTTAGCGGGACGAAGGATGGAGCGGGTGAGGGGAGTCGAACCCCTCTCAACAGCTTGGAAAGCTGTGGTAATACCGATATACGACACCCGCGCGTCAGAATTATGTTCCTGCTTTCGCTTCTACCGCCTTTCGGCGGTACTAGCTTCAGCTTCCACATAATTCTTCCTCTCCTCGCACATCCGTGCTCCGCGTCATTCCGCACCAATCCTCGCTACACTCCGGTTGGTGCTATGACTTGTGCGCACCTGATGTGCTCGGTAATTATTTTTTATTTTTTCAAACTCCTTTTCGCCCCTCTCTTCTCGTCCCGCGGTAGCAGGACTCGGGTTTTTATTATTTGCTTTAGAGGTTTCGCTTAACTAGTCATTTGTGAGAACTGCAGACTCAAGCTGTTCTTATTTAATATTTTAAGGTTTCCACAGATATTTTTCAAGATCAATCCAGAAAAATTTATTCTGATCTTTTACTTTAACACCTTCGCTTTCCAGTAACATTTTTTGCAGGTCTCTGGGATGATCTTCACAAGTAGTACTGATAACACCTTCCTTATTGACTACTCTCTGCCAGGGAACTTTTTCAACTTCCGGTTCTGGGAGTGTATGCAGTGCCCATCCGACAACCCTGGCACTGCGCGGAGCACCGGCTAGAGCAGCGATTTGCCCGTAGGTTGCTACTTTGCCCCTGGGTATTTTTTTAACCAGAGTGTAAACTTTCTGGTAAAAGTTTTTTGTCATTTGCTATTGAACTTGAGACATTTTATGACTTGTGGTCGGGGTGAGAGGACTCGAACCTCCGGCCTCCTGCTCCCAAAGCAGGCGCGCTAGCCAACTGCGCCACACCCCGTTAAAAGTTTTACAATGTGAAAAAATAATATTTGTACTGCCTAGCTTGCCTAGCAGTATAATTAATCACTATGCTACTGGTGCCGCGGGTCAGAATCGGACTGACGACACGTAGATTTTCAGTCTACTGCTCTACCACTGAGCTACCGCGGCTAATAGCGCTTCGCACCAGTAGTATAATGACTAATTATTTTATGCGATTTATATTTCAAGATTCTCTAGTGGTGGGCATGGATGGACTTGAACCATCGACCCCCACGTTATAAGCGTGGTGCTCTAACCGGCTGAGCTACATGCCCTTTTAGTGAATGATTTGTTTATGAAAATAACAATAAACAACTGTTCATATGCTAAAGAATTTACTGCAAAAGCAGTGTAGCAAATAGCAACTATTAAAGCAAACTAATCTTAGGATGTTTTACCGATATAGTTTGGAAGCTTGCTAAACATGCGTACGATTTTACTCGTGTTTTTGCTTTCAAGCAATTTTTTGTATAGTAATGTCCAACTGACAAACTGGAATGTAGAGATAAATGATCCAGCAATAAATCCTGCCGCAACTAAAACTACGACAAGCATTACACCCATAATATATAATCCAATACCGCTACCCAGGATTGAGAATATAAGTGCCAACAGAATAAATGGAACAGATAAAATTGTTAATGCGATAACCAATCCCATGCCGAGTACAAAATTAATTCCCAGAACGACAAGTGCCATTTCAATAGTTATTAACCAGTTACTGGTGAATAATTTCCACCCGCTTTTTAGTGCCTCGCCGGTTTTTAGCCCCTTGTCGATTACAAATGCTGATGCATATTTAATTATAAAGGAAACCACAATAGAAAGCGGGACTAAAATAATAAATGATATGATCGAAAACGCAATGTTCCATCCCCAGGATTCTTTTTCGATAAAGAGATAAACCAGCGGGATTCCGATCAAAAATATTAATGCATAAATCAGAAACTTACTTAACAAATTTAAAACGAAGATTTGGGAAAAGTATTTTCTACCGACCAGAAAACCGGATTCTAAATTTGCTTTTTTCCCAGCTTTAATTTTCAGTGTGCTGTCAATCAATCCTGCTTGAGAAATCACAACCAGCCATACAATAATCACAAATATCGCCAATGCAAGCACAAAGACTCCGATGGCAGATGCTGTGTAGTTGGAAAAATAACTGACCACATTATCCCAGTATATTTTCAACTGGCCAGTTTTTGCAATATTTTCGAAGTTGTATATCAGCGTCTGTTTATTTGAGATTGAATCGAAATTCTGAAAAAGTATCTCATATTCTCCGCCATTTCCAAGTAGCACGGCAAACAATCCAAAAAACCACAAGAATTTTTTTTGCCATGCAAATTGCCAGGCCTCTCTGATAATATTTCGGTAGAGTGTCATATTGCCTCCTCCAATATTAATTATTTATTTGTTACTAAATTTTAAGATCTTTCAACAGGGTCTCAAACTCAGCTTGTTCGAGCGTTTCTTTTTCGATCAGAGTTTCTGCAATTTTATCAAGACTTGGTCTCATTTTTTTGATTATCCCCTGGGCTGTTATATAAGCTTTTTTCAGGAACTTTGATACCTCCTGGTCGATCATGCTGGCAACTTTTTCACCGTAATCTCTTTGTTCGGAAATTTCTCTGCCCAGAAATATCATCTCTTCTTTACTGCCAAATGTTTGCGGGCCCATTGTTTCGCTCATTCCGTATTGTGTTATCAATCGGCGGGCTAGTGAGGTAGCATGTTTAAGATCGCTACTTGCGCCAGTTGTTACATCTCCAAACACTTCCTTTTCAGTTACATGACCGGCTAATAATACAGCCAGATCAGCAATGAATTCTGATTTGGAATGCATAAATTTATCTTCCGAAGGATACTTCAATGTATAACCTCCCGCCTGTCCTCTGGAAACAATGGAAACTTTTCGGACCGGATCACTGTTTGGTAGTACATGCGCAACTAATGCATGACCGGCTTCATGATATGCGGTGATCCTCTTTTCCTTTTTATTTAATACATGACTCTTCCGCTCAGGCCCGAGCATGACTTTTTCAATGCTTTCCAAACCGTCTTCCGCTGTTATTTGTTTCCTATTCTTCCGAGCTGCAAGTATAGCTGCTTCGTTTAATAGATTGGCCAAATCAGCTCCGGAGAATCCCGGGGTTCTTTCGGCGAGCGTTCTAAGTTTTACTGAACTGTCAAAGGGTTTCCCTTTTGCATGTACTTTCAGTATCTCTTCCCGGTCATTCAGGCTCGGCAAATCAAGAACCACTCGGCGGTCAAACCGGCCTGGTCTGAGTAATGCAGGATCTAGAACGTCCGGGCGGTTTGTCGCGGCAATAATTATAACATTTGTATTTATGTCGAATCCGTCCATTTCAACCAGTATTTGGTTTAATGTCTGTTCTCTTTCGTCATGTGATCCGCCCAAACCGGAACCGCGCTGTCGGCCGACGGCATCAATCTCATCGATGAATACAATACAAGGGGCAACCTTTTTTGCTTTTCTGAATAAATCGCGCACACGGGATGCGCCGACACCCACAAACATTTCCACAAATTCTGAACCGGAAATATGAAAGAATGGTGCGTTAGCCTGCCCGGCAACAGCTCTGGCCAGCAAAGTTTTACCTGTGCCCGGAGGCCCTACCAAAAGCACGCCTTTCGGGATTTGTGCTCCGAGGGACGTGAATTTCTTGGGGTTTCTTAAAAACTCCACTACTTCCTCTAATTCTTCTTTTGCTTCCTTGGCTCCCGCGACATCCTTGAAAGTGACTTTATTTTTTTGGTTTTGCGGAGAAACTTCTTTTGCTCTGGACTGGCCGAACATCATCGCGCGGTTATTTGTTCCCTGCGCTTGGCGCATCATGAAATAAATAAATCCGGCAATCAAAATAAAGGGTAGTAGGAACGGCAAAATTGCCCCTAGCCAATACATAGTGGAAGTTGTTTGTTTAACCTCGGTTTTAATACCGGCCAATTTTTCAGCAGGTACTTGGTAGTTGTTTAACAGCGTAGAAAGCGATTCGGTCGGTTCTTTTTGACTTTCAACTATTTCCCCGCTGGTCAATGTTACTTTAAGCTTTTCACCGTCAATAATGATATCCGAAACCTCTGCATTATTTATCAGGCTGACCAGTTCACCAATTCCTATTTTTCTCGCTTCATTAAGCGGTGAATTATATAGACTGAGAAATGCGGCCAAGGTTAGGAATACCAGGAAAAAGATAATAAAATTTTTGACTACTTTTTTCATATATTTGTTTTTTCTCCGTTAGCAAAATAACGGCTGTATCACGAACGATCAGCCGTTATTATACTTGATTTTAGCTGTTTAGGCAACAATTGTATTTGTTTGCTCGTTATTTTTTTCTTCGCTATTTTCTTTTTTTTCCGGATCTGCCTCTGATTTAGTTTTCGGCTCATTTTCAGCTGTTTCTGTCTTTACGGGTTCCGGTACAATTTCCTTTCCTTCAATTTCTGGCCCTTTTTTTTCAGAATCAGGGAGATCGGTTGAAACCGGGGGCTTTTCTTTTTTGCTCTTTTCTTGAGCGGCTTTCAGAGACAATCCGAGCCTGTGGTTATTCGGCTCAATTGAAAGTATCTTGAATTTATATTCATCCCCGATTGTTACAATGTCAGACGGGTTATGTACCAGCTGGTCGGATAATTCTGAAATATGTGCAAGTCCGTGGATATCGTGGTCTAACTCGATGAAGGCGCCAAAAGGGTTGATCTTTAAGACCTTGCCTTTAACAATCTGGCCGATCTTGTATTTTTTGACTACTTCTTTCCAAGGATCGGTCTGCAGTTTCTTCATGCTGAGCGATATTTTGGAACCATCAATGCCGATAACCGAAGCTTTTACCTTATCACCTTGCTTGATGATATCCCGAGGGTTATCAATGCGTTGCCAGGCTAACTCAGAAATATGAACCAGGCCTTCTAGTCCGTCACCGAACTCAATAAATGCTCCAAAGTCCACAACACCGGTAACAACACCCTCTACTACCGATCCGATTTCAAACTGCGCTAAGACATCTTTTTGCTTTTCCTCCCACGCTGCTTTTTCTGAGACAATCAGTTTTTCTTCTTTTTCATCAACGTCAATTACTTTTACTCTGAACTTCTGATCAATAAATGATGTCAGTTTTTCTAATATTTTATTACGATCTCCGCCTTCGACGCGCGGGTAGTGCTCCGGGATTAATTGTGACACAGGTAAAAATCCACCGACACGGCCGACTTTGACAATCAGGCCGCCTTTATTTGCCTCCACAATTTTGGCATCAACAACAACTCCCTCGCTAACCAATCTTTCCAGTTCATCCCAAGCCTTTTTATGTCCGGCATGCCGAAACGACAGTTCCATCTGCCCGTTTTCATTTTCCAGTTCTACGACAGTTGCCTGGGCTTTATCACCGACTTTTAAGTTAGAACAATCACCCGACTCATCGATCAGCTCGCCACCGCGAACTACGCCGGTTGTAATACCGTCAATATCAAGATGCACTTCAGTTTTTGAAACACTGATAACGACTCCTTCTACGATTTCCCCAAGTTTAGGTATATTAAAAGAATCTTCCTTGGCAAGAAGATCGGCGAAAGCGCTATTCGTTACCTCTTTTTCCGTTGTTTTAGTAATCATATTAATGATTAAATAATTAATTATTAGATATTCCTTGCGATTCTTAAAATCGCGTAAGACTTAGTGTAGCGGAAAGGGCAAAAAAAGGCAAATGTATTGACAAATACAGATAAATTTGTTATTATATAACTATGTCAATATCACTTAGAGAACGAAATCTACAGAGAACCCCCAGTATTTCCAGGAAAGACTTTCATGAGCTTGCTGCAAAAATGATGGACCGTAAAGGGGTGACCGGATCGGTGAAAGAAGGATTGAAAAAGTCTGGTGTTTTTTATGGAAAAAGAAATCTAACAAAACATGAGTTTGAAGATGGTTTACGTAAATTTACCAAACATCTGGGTGAAAATGGAGTGAGAAAAAACCCATATTTAAGGAAGATGGAGGAATCTTTAAAGGGAAAGTCAGGTTTTGTTGCCGGTTCTGAAGCAGTAAAAGCATTTAAAGCTGGTGTACAAGCCCAGACTGCAGGAAAGGTTGCGATAAAAAGTCTACGCGATCTGGATCCCGGTGATCGGAGAGAATTAATTGCAACATTTATTAACAAAGGGGGGCTGTCCAAACAAAAGAGGAAAGAAATGGAAGCGTTGGGGCTTGATCCGGACGAAGGTACTCTACAGTTAAAAAAAGTTGCTGAGCGGATAATGGCCAGGAATCGTGATGAAAGAGCACGAGATATTGAAGCGGAAGGCATAAAAGAAAAAGAAGCTAATAAAACGGAAAAAGATAACTACGGGTCCGTAGAGAGTTATCATCGCGCACAAGAAGCAAAAGATGATAAAGGTGCCAGTAATTCTCAAGGTCAGCCGGCAGCGCCGAAAACCGTACAATTGCAAGGGGGGATCGGCGGTTCTCTTAATAGGGTCGAAAGTGGAATAAGAAGCCCAGAAGTTGGTACCGAAAGTGAAATCAACGCTATTGAGGAGGAGATTATACAGAATAGTCAGTCCCTGCAAAAAAATGTCGAAATGCCGGATGCGGAGCATTCTGACCAACCTTCAAATCAGGAAACAACTGGGGAAAGTGAAGAAATTGATGATATGCAAATCTAGTTTTATTATTCAGAACTCTGCGGAAAAAGGCTTAAAATTTTAGCCTTTTTTACTTTACTTTTCGGTGTTTTCGTGTTATCTTGAGAGGAGAAAATCTTTTAATTTGTATAAAATATATCCACAATATGTATATCACATGGCTTGGTCAGAGCTGTTTTAAAATTCAATCTCATGAAGTGCAGGTGATCATTGACCCTGTTAGTAAAACCAGTGGTTTAAGAAAACCGCGATTTTCAAATATAGATATGGTCATTGTCAGCAGTCCAGAATACAACCCCTCGGACCCTAAAATTGAATCATTAATGATCGATGGCCCGGGAGAGTATGAGGCGAAACAGGTTTTTGTAAAAGGGATACCAATCGAGCATGAAAATGGCGACCCTTCTGATACGGTATATTGGATTGAAATTGAGGGTATTACAATAGGGCATTTGGGTAAATTAAACACTTCACTTTCTGACAAACAACTTGAGAGTTTAGAAGGTCTGGATGTTTTACTGGTTCCAGTCGGTGGAAACGGTGTTTTGGATGCAAAACAGGCCGCGGAAGTGATCAGTCAGATTGAACCGAGGATCGTAATCCCAATGCAGTATAAGATTCCCGGTCTAAAAGAAAAGAGAGATTCAATTGATAGTTTTAAAAAAGCGCTGGGTGTAAATGGGGATGGCACGGCAGAAAGCCGTTTATCGATCAAGAAGAAAGATTTACCTCAAGATGATATGCAGATAACAATCTTAGCGCCACAGTAAAAAGAAATTATGAAGTCATTAGATGCAGCAAAAAAAGCGCCAGTAGAGAAAAGAAAGGGAAAGACTCCAAGGAAAAGAAGTGCAACTCGTTTGATTGAAAAGAAGCAAATTGCCAAGACCTCTACGGAAAATGAAAAAGCGAAACACTTAAGAATGTGGGTTTTAGTGATTTGTTTTATGGTTGTGGTGGTAGTTGGATGGGTTTATTTTCTGCGCTATTCGCTGGAAGATGATTTAAGTAAACGAGGCGGCGGTTTAGACGAAATAACAAAAGGATTTAATCGGCTATTCCATGTTGTTGATAACCAGTTTGATGATGTCCAAGACGCTTATTCCGATCTGCAGAATTTCCAAGAACAATTAAATGAAGCAGACATAGTTACTGAAGAGGTCCAAGGATTACGTGAAAAAGTTTTTCCTCAATTTGAAAATATCAATACTAACTCAAATATATAATTTAAATATTCAATAACCGCATGGCCAAGCAGAAAGCAAAACACAAACCACATCAGCCTAGAGAAATAGAGCGTACTCCTGAAATGAATCAGGCTCCCAGAATAACTGAGCGATTTTTAGTTGATGAAATGAAGGAGTCATATCTGGATTACGCAATGTCAGTAATCGTATCGCGCGCATTGCCGGATGTCCGGGACGGGATGAAGCCGGTCCACAGAAGAATCCTATACGCGATGTGGGATGTCGGTCTGCGCTCGACGGCAAAATTCAGAAAATCGGCGACAGTAGTCGGAGAAGTTTTGGGTAAATACCATCCGCATGGTGATCAGGCGGTCTATGCTTCCATGGCCAGATTGGCCCAGGATTTTTCTCTGCGCTACCCACTGGTAAACGGACAAGGAAACTTCGGTTCTATGGACGGTGACCAGCCAGCAGCCATGAGATATACCGAAGCCCGTTTGCAGTCGATATCTGATCAGATGCTTTTTGATATAGAAAAAGACACCGTGGAGTTTATCCCAAACTATGACGGTTCAAAAAGAGAACCAACCCTGCTTCCTGCCAGACTCCCGAATCTTTTATTAAATGGCACGATGGGAATCGCGGTCGGTATGGCTACTAATATTCCGCCGCACAATTTGAGTGAATTAGTGGATGCCATTAGTCATGTGATAGAACACCCGGATGCGGTAGTTGAGGATCTGATGGAGTTTGTTAAAGGACCGGATTTCCCGACTGGCGGGAGTATTTATGATATTAAAGAGATCAAGCAGGCTTATGCTACCGGAAAAGGAAGGGTAGTGATCAGAGCCAACACGGAAATAGAAGAGGATGAAAAAGGAAATTTTCGGATTATCGTACATGAAATTCCTTATCAGGTGAATAAGGCGGAACTGATCGAAAAAATTGCCCATTTGATTCACGAAAAAAAGATCGAAGGGATTAGAGATTTGCGTGATGAATCAGACCGGACAGGAGTTCGAATTGTGATTGACCTGAAAAAAGATTCATACCCGAAGAAAATACTGAACCGGTTGTTTACCCTAACCTCTCTGCAGGACACTTTCCATGTGAACATGCTGGCGCTGGTTGATGGGATTCAACCGCGGGTGCTTAACTTAAAAATGATCATTGACGAATACCTGAAGCATCGCCAAATCGTCGTCCGCCGAAGGACGCAGTTTGAACTGGATCGGGCACAGGACCGTGAACATATTTTGCAGGGTCTGATGAAAGCCTTAGTTAATCTGGATGCGGTAATTAAGCTGATCAAAAAATCCAAAGATAAAGAAGAGGCACATAAGCAGTTACGTGCTAAATTCAAACTGTCAGATCTGCAGGCAACAGCAATTCTGGAAATGAAACTGCAGCAACTGGCTGGACTGGAACGCTTGAAAATTGAACAGGAATTAAAAGAGAAAATCCAGCTGATTAAAGATTTAAAAAGTATCCTGGCATCACCGAAAAAAATCCTGGATATAATCAAGAAAGAACTGGCGGAAATAAAAGAAAAATTCGGTGATGAAAGAAGGACAAAAGTATATGCCAACCCAGTGGATAAATTTACCCAGGAAGACCTGATCCCGAACGAGTCCACAATTATCGTGATGACCCAAGACGGATATATCAAACGTCAGGATCCGACTATGTTTAAAACACAGAGCCGGGGCGGTAAAGGAGTGATCGGTCTGACGACAAAAGAACTGGATGTGGTCAATGATATCTTTTCCACGAACACACATGCGGATATTCTATTCTTCACTACCAAGGGGAGAGTCTTCCAGTTGAAGGCGTATGATATTCCTTCGGTATCCAGGACCGCCAAGGGTCAGGCCATGGTGAATTTCCTGCAACTGGCTCCGGACGAAAAAGTATCTCAGGCGATTCCTCTGGAAGATGCCGGAGACTATAAATACCTGGTGATGGTAACCAGAAAAGGAATAATTAAAAAGGTTGACATCAAGGATTTTGAAAAGGTACGAAGATCAGGGCTGATTGCGATCAAACTCAAGAAAGATGATTTCCTGCAATGGGTTAAGCCGTCTTCAGGTGATGACAATATAATATTAGTCACTTCCGGAGGACAGGCAATTCGTTTCAAAGAAAAAGATATCAGGGCAATGGGTAGAAACGCTTCTGGGGTGAGGGGCATCCGACTGAAAGGTAATGATGAAATAGTAGGTATGGATTTAATTGTCGGCGGGAAAACTCAAACGAACGAACAGGCATTGGTGGTAATGGAAAACGGATTCGGCAAACGGACCAGCGTATCCAGCTATAAAATACAAAACAGAGGGGGTTCCGGAATTAAAACGGCCAAAGTCACACCAAAGACCGGTAAAGTAGTTACTTCCTTTATCGTGAATGCCAAGCTGGAAGATGAAGATCTGATCATTATCTCAATTAACGGGCAAGTTATCAGACTGCCGATAAAGAGCGTATCTGTTCTCGGCAGAGCGACTCAGGGCGTCAGATTGATGCGCTTTAAAGAAAAAGATGACAAGGTTGCCAGTGTTACCTTTATATAGTAATCTGTTTCTTGTCATGATCGGCAAATCAGGATAAACTTTATTAGTTATTAAAAAAGGAAAAATATGGGATTACCAGGCAAAAAGACACCAAGTTCACAAACAAAAACACGCCGCAGCCACATGGCTTTAAGTAAGGGGACTCTTTCAACATGTTCAAAATGCAAAAGCCCGGTCCGCCCTCACCATGTTTGTGCAAAGTGCGGAACATATCGTGGGAGAGAAGTGGTTGATATGTTGACCAAAAAAGAAAAAGGAAAGAAGCGTACGAAGAAAAGTGCAATAAAGAAAGAAACCAAAGAAGATAAGAAGAAGGAAGTTAAATAGTGTCAGGTAATCGGTAATTCGTAATATATTACAGCTCGATTACCAGTTACCACTTACAAATTACCAATTACGGATTAAAAACCCCCAACCATGTCCAATAGACATCTGGCCAGAACTATAGCCATGCAAAGTCTCTATGAATGGGACTTCAACAATATGGAAGACGATGTGTTGAAAGTGTTAGAGCATAATTTACATGAATTTGCTCCTGATTTTGACGACAAGGGTTTTTCTGTAAGTATTGTTAACGGTGTGGTGGAAAATCGGACAGAAATAGATCAGTTGATTACAAAATATGCTCCGGAGTGGCCACTGGATCAGATCACAGTTGTGGACCGCAATGTTCTTCGGATTGGAATTTTTGAACTTAAGTTTTCTCCGGAAATTCCGCCAAAAGTAGCAATTAACGAAGCTATTGAATTGGCAAAAACATTCGGCGGGGAGTCATCCGGCAAATTCGTAAACGGTGTATTGGGGACAATCTTCAAGAAGATGGAAGAGGGCACTGAAAAAAAGATTATTCCCGGTAGTTAAATTAATCAGCAATTACATATTTCTTCCTAGCTGTTTTTATCCCTCTATATTTTCGTGAGCGGTAAAGACAAATGGGCAAGAGGACAGAGAGTAAATGAGCGATGGAAAAAGATTTATCAGCATTAGAAAAAAAACTCGGGGTTGAATTTCAAAATAAAGAACTATTGCAACAGGCACTGGTGCATCGGTCTTTTTTGAATGAACATCCGTCATTTGCGGTAGGTATTAATGAAAGGTTGGAATTTTTAGGTGATGCAGTTCTGGAGTTGGTGGTCACGGAGTATCTGTTTAGGAACTATTCAGAACCTGAGGGAGAATTAACAAATTGGCGAGCTAGTCTGGTCCGTAGTGAACAATTAGCGATTGTTGCTACTGATTTGGGAATTGAAAAATATTTATACTTAAGCAAGGGCGAAACAAATGATAAGACGCCAAAGGCACGCCAGACTATTTTAGCCAATGCGTGTGAAGCGATAATCGGCGCAACGTATTTGGATCAGGGGCTTGAGGTAGTGCGAAAATTTATCGAAAGTAACTTTCTGATCCGTCTGGAAAATATACTGGAGAATCAGTTATACCGAGACCCGAAAAGTCTGCTGCAGGAGTTAAGTCAGGAAAAGTTGGGTATCACGCCTGTGTATAAGGTAGAAAAAGAAAGCGGGCCGGACCACAAAAAGCATTTTATAATGGGAGTCTGGTTTGAAAAAGATTTGATTGCGAATGGCGAGGGTTCCAGTAAACAGGCTGCACAATTATCGGCGGCAGAAAATGCTCTAAAAGTTAAAGATTGGGAATAATATATGGATTATTCGCAAGCATTCGTTGCTATTGCCTGCGGGGTTGTTATGGTAGTTGGGTTAATCGGGACAATCCTGCCCTTTTTCCCTGGTATGATTTTAATGTGGGTTTCCTTTTCACTCTACGCCGGGATAACGCAATTTGAAATAATCAGGTATGATCATATATTTCTAGTTACAATAATGATCTTTGGAACTTTTGCTCTTGATTACGCTTCGCGATATTGGGGTGGTCATAAATTCAATGCGAGCAAATGGGGTTTGATTGGGGCAGTGATCGGCGGGTTAATTGGATCACTTTTTGGCTGGAAAATCGCGATGATAATTGGTCCTTTCATCGGCGCGGTTGTCGGGGAAGTATATTCCGGCCGTGACGGAGTTTTCAAAATATCGTTTAAGAATTATTCCTTAATCGGTTTTGTCGGTGGAACGATTGTAAAGCTGACAGTTGGTGTTTCAATATTAGGAATTTATGTCTTTAATCTGTTGGAATATTATTACTAATAGCTAAAAAATATTATGTATCTTGAGCGGTTAGATATTCAGGGTTTCAAATCATTTGCAAATAAAACCACCCTTAAATTCAATAGAGGGATCAGTGCGGTTGTGGGACCGAACGGTTCCGGTAAATCAAATATTGCTGATGCGGTCCGCTGGGTTCTGGGAGAGCAAAGTTTGAAACTGCTCCGTGGTAAGAAGTCTCAGGATGTAATATTTACAGGCTCTGATAAAAAATCCCGCCTCGGAATGGCTGAGGTAAGTATGTATATCAATAACAAAGACGGGCGCGCACCAATAGACTATTCGGAGTTAGTCATTACGCGCAGAGTCTATCAGAATGGTGAAGGTGAATATTTTGTTAACAATACTAAGTCCCGCCTGCAGGATATTATTTTGTTATTAGCCAAGGCTAATTTCGGACAAAAAAGTTACAGTGTAATCGGCCAGGGAATGATCGAAACCGTTTTAACGTCCACTCCGCAGGAAAGGAAAGATTTTTTTGATGAAGCAGCCGGAGTAAAACAATATCAGATTAAAAGAGACCAGGCGGAAAACAAACTGATCCGCACCGAAGAAAACCTGCAACAGTCGGAAATGCTTTTGCAGGAAATCGGACCCAGACTCCGTTCACTGACCCGCCAGGTAAACAGGCTGGAACGTCGGGAAGAGATTGAAAAAGAACTTACCGTTCTGCACCAGACGCACTATTCTATCCTCTGGGGCGAATTAGATCAGCAGTTTAAAGTACAAAAGGAAAAAAATAACCAGCTGCGTACTGAGCTTGTTAAACTGGAAAACGGGAAAAATGAAATACAGAAAGTAGTTGACCGGATTGCGCAGGAAGACACCCGCGGTCAGCTGTTCCAACAATACCAGTCGGAATATCAGCAATACCAATCGGAGAAGAACCGGATCACCCAGGAAATGGCGGTATTGAAGGGTAAATCCGCGCTGAAACATATAGAATCGGGCAGAAGCGATTTAGCCTGGCTGGAAAAAAAGAAGGAAGAACTGACCCAGAGCAAGGATCTTTTACAACAGGATCTGCTTTTGGCTGAAGAAAGACTGAAAAAGGAAAAAACCCTATTAGATAACCAGGTGGCACAGCAACAAAGTATTGTAAATGAATTCAGCAAGCTGGAAAAGGAATTGGAAGAAGGGTTTTCACAACTCCAAAATAAACCGGAATTAAACATCTCATACATCCAGGACACGATTGAAAAAATTTATGCCAAACAGAAACAACTGTGGCAGGAACTGGAAACGATTGAAAACATGGAAGGGATGGGTAAGATTAAACATGATGCCGGAGAGATAGTCAGTCAGCTGGAAGATCTGCAGAAACAAATACAGGGAGTCCAGAATGGTCAGCGTACTGAGGATTTATCCGATCTACAGAAGAAACTTTCTGTCATGTTAAAAACCAAAGACAATCTGGTTAATGAAGTCCATCAGCGCAGTATTCAATTGCAAGCTACGGAGGGTAAAATTAATCATAAAAAGGATGAAATCCTTTCTGTTGAAAAAGAATTAAATACCATCACTGCTGAATTGAAAGTTGCTCAGACGGCATCCAGCGATCCGGATTCCGCACGCAAACTGATCCAGGAGGAAGAGGTAACGCTGAAAATGAAACTGGGTGAGGTTGATCAAAAGATCGCGACGATTCAAACCAAGCTGGATTCCTTCAATAAAGAGGAGCAGGTTAAAAAAGATGAATTGGTAAAGAAACAGCAGGAGATGCAGGTTAAGCAGAACGAGTTGAATAGCATTACAAATATCATCAATGCTAATAATGTGGAGATTGCCAGAATTGAAACCAAAAAAGAAGATTTGGGAAACGAAATCCGTGAGAATCTAAAAATAGAAGAAGCACAGGCAGTAGTGGATTTGAAGGCCGAACTTCATCCGGAGCACAAAGAGGCTTCTTATGCCGAACGGGTTGAAAATATCCGGAGATTGAAAAATCAGTTGGAAATGATCGGTGGGATTGATCCGACAGTCAATGAAGAATATAAAAATACTTTTGAGAGAAACGAATTTCTGACTACCCAAATTATGGATTTGAAAGAAGCCAGTCTTTCACTGGAAAAAATTATTGATGAACTGGATGAAAAAATAAAAAATCAATTCAAAGGGGCGTTTGAAAAGATCAATCAGCAATTTACCAAATATTTCAAATCGCTGTTTAACGGCGGTAAGGCATCTTTGCAGTTGCATAAGGAAGAAGTTGCACCACCGAAAGAAGAGAATACAAATGGTGAATCTGAAGAAGATGAAGAGGATGACGACGTAATGCCCAAAGTTATCAGAAGAGACAAGGTAGTAACCGGTATCGATATTGTAGCCTGCCCGCCGGGTAAAAAGCTATCTGACCTGAATATGCTCTCCGGCGGTGAAAAAGCAATGGCTTCAATCGCGCTGATCTGTGCCATTATCGCCAATAACCCCCCACCTTTCTGCGTACTGGACGAAGTGGATGCGGCACTGGACGAGTCAAATTCAATTCGTTTTTCGCAAATTTTGAAAGATTTGTCCCATAAAACACAATTTGTGGCAATCACCCATAATCGTGCGACCATGCACCATGCGGTATTGATGTACGGGGTTACTATGGGTGATGACGGAGTTTCCAAGCTACTCAGTGTCAGAATGGAAGATGTTGATGAACAGGGGAATATCGCCAAATAACCCTAAATATTGACATAAAATCAATAATTCGTTAGTATCATTTTACCCGTTCAGGGTGTTCGTATTTAATCACAATACATTAAAAAGCAATCAGTTATGTTAGCAATACGTTTAACTCGAGTTGGAAAAAAGAACAGACCACAGTATCGAATTGTGGTTCAGGAAAAATCAAAATCCGTATCATCGGACTTTTTGGAAAAGGTTGGATTTTATGATCCGCATGATGATTCCGAAAAAGGATTGAAACTGGAAGTGGAACGGATCAAATACTGGATGTCTCAGGGAGCTCAAGTTTCTGATACGTTACACAATATATTAATCAGCAAGGGAGTGATTGAAGGAAAGAAAATCCCCAAAGGCCGTCCAGTCAAAAAGAAGGATGAAGAAGCGGAGAAAAAGGAAGGTGAAGCAAAGCCGGAAGTAAAAGAAGAAAAGAAAGAGGAAGTTAAACCAGCAGAAGTGAAACCAGAGACACCGAAAGAGGAAAAGAAAGAAGAAGTAAAGGCAGAAGAGGTCAAGGTAGAAGCCCCGGTTGAAGAGAAGAAGGAAGAGGTTAAGGAAGAACCAAAACCAGAAGAAAAACCGGAAGAAGTAAAATAGAGATTTATTAAAAACCATCCCGCTAAAATGGGGTGGTTTTTGGTTACCAATTTATTGTGTTATCATAAATATATAACTAATCACAATATGAAATGAATAGTGGATTTATATATTATTTTAAAAGTGTATTCTACGGTATTATTTTCTTCTGTTTAGCTATATTGTTTATTTCCTTACAGGCATTATTAGAAGATTTCTCTTCGCTCGTGAGTATTGGGGTATATTTATTCATTCTCCTTGTAATCTGTGTATTGATTTATTCAATAAAGATACGTACACGATGGCATCGAATATATTCTAAGCTTTCAGCTGATGTGTTAGAAAAATCAGCGCCCTTTGCTTGGCATCAGATACCACCCGAGTATGCTAGTCATAGTATAATTTTCCATTGGATTGATACGCATATGGAACACGGGGTCAATGGGGTATATGATAATCGAAAAGTATTCATCGGAACGATTTTAGGAAGGTTCGTTAATCCAGCGCCGAACGGTGAACAAAACCGTGGTACTCGCGTTAAGGGGTTATTTATTGGTTTTGAATTAAAAAGATATGTATCCGGATCGTTAATAATCCAATCAGATCGGTTAATGGGAGTTGCTCCAAAAAATTGCGTAGAGGTGCAATTTGAAAGTGAAGAGTTTAACAAACTACTGGATGTTTTTGCACCATCGGAAAGAATTGCATATCAACTTATTGATCCGGCACTTATGAATATGCTTTTAAATGAAGAGGTACCGCTGACTTATGAATTTCATGGATCGTATTTACTTGTGCGTCTTTGGAAGAAACCCGTTATACATCCAACACAATTATTCGAGCATGTCCTAAAGGTTACTCGTCAACTGGAGAGGAACATTGGATTGAGCAGTGAGCATGATCTACCTCGTGTCCATCTTGTTAGGAACCTGGATAATAATAATGAACGGGCTTAGCGGACCAATTAGTAGTAGCTGGTGAATTAAATTATTTCGAAGCCAACTTATCGCTGATAAGCGAAAATGGGTTGGTTTTCTGATTGACTATTAAGACGTGATATAATGAGATAATCGACTATCTATAAGCTTCATCAAATATATGGATCCAAATAATATAGACGATATCTTAAATCAAGGTGATAGAAATAAAGAAAAAGAACCGGGTGTTTCCGTACCACCAACTCCCGAGATACCTGTTGCAAGTGCTGAAGAGATTGAAGGACATGCTCAACAGTCGGCTGTTGATGCCAGTCAAAGACTGGAAGAAGTTAGAGGTCAGATCGCTGGCGGAAAACCTGTTACACCGGAAAAGACAGATATGCAGTTTGCCGGAGATGTAATGCGATTTTTCAGTCAGGCTCAGAGATATGAATGGGATAACGATGAGGTTGCCGGTGTAATGGCAGGTCGTTATCGGGGTATGAGTAATGTAATGGAGAGACTTGCTAATCCGAGAACTGCGAAAAGAGTAAATCTCGCCGATGCGGCACCGGCGCTTTCAAGTATACTTGGCACAATGGCAACTAAAGAAAGCAGTGCAAGTTTGCCAGCTAGTGATTATAATGATCCGGAGGCAGCGAAAAAAGAAGCTGATAATCTGCGTGGGATATTTGATAGTAGTATGGATAAACTGTTCCCTGATAGAAAACCATTCAGGCCGGAAGCTTATGGTGTACATTTTGATGCAGTTCGAAGATTGACTAAAGACACATCTTTCGATTTCGCAGCTCTCTTACCTAAGGAAGAAGATTTTTATTCCGTTAATCGAAAGGATTTAGTAAGGAAAATTGAGATAGTCAGAGAAATGATAGTAGATATTCTACAGGGTAAAACTTGGCGGGACGTTGCTGAGGATATTAATAGCGAAATTACTGATGAAGCTAGGGAGGAGATGGCAAAAGGTGTCAGAGCTGTTGATATTTTGTTAAAGATGGAGGATTTTTTCAAAGAAAAATTATCGACAGATTCCAGACAAAATGAATCAGCGAAAGACAATGAAACCAAAGAAAAAGAAAAAACATTTGAGCCAATTATTCCGCGCGGGTGGACTGTATTAAAGCACGGAACGAATTTAATTAGATGGGGAGAAATTAATCCATTTTCTTCGGATACAATAGATCTTACAAGACCTCTTTCGGCTGTCAGTCAGGAACAATATGATTGGGAGATTGGCCCAAATGGAGAGTATGACACTACATCTGGCTATTCAGGAATGGCACCAAGACCAAAGGGTATGTCAGATGCAGAATATAATAAAAGAAACAAACCTTTTGAAATGAGAGTATTGTTTTTTCAGGATCATTCAAGAACAAGGGTTGATAAGGAATACAGAAGTAAACTTGACGACGAAACTATGAAGAAAATTGAGAAGGTATATTTTAATAATATTCAAGGAGGAAGGCATCCATTGTTGCCTAGAGGAGAAAAATTGTATAAAGTTGGAAAAATAGAAGAAAATGGACGTCAGGTGTTTTATATGGTTCCGGAAAGTGTAGTTGAAGCATATGAAAAAGAGTCAGGTGTTAAAGTTAATCGCGGTGAGACAGAACAACTTGAGCAGGCAATTCCGATTTCTGATTTGGGCAAGTGATTCCGAAAGAGCTCCAAAACTGAAAAAATATACCAATACTTTAGGATTACCGGGTAGAGATTGACAATCAAACACCTTTTCTATATATTGAATACTACATATCTCTGCATCTAGGAATTCCCAAATCTAAGTATGGATGTACTAGAAAAAGGTCGGCAGGGAGGGAATGCACCTTATTACTTCTAATCAGTAACGATAAGAAAATGGCTGAAGCTCACCAAGA
>JBAYKW010000013.1 GCA_041664365.1 Patescibacteria group bacterium | reverse complement strand
TGTGGATCTGGATAATGCCACTATCTATTACTACTATGTGAATGCCAAAGACACTGCCGGAGCTACATCTGCCGACTCCACCACGGTGTCAGACATCCCGGAAGGAAGATACACTACTCCGCCGGCAATAACTCAAATGCCTACAATTGAAGAGGGCTCATATACTTCTACAATTGTCTGGGAAACCGACCGTGATGCGGATTCACATATTGAATACGGCATAACTCAAGAACTCGGGGAAGAACAGGGGACTATCGAAGAAAGCGAAAAGCATGCAGTTATTTTAGAGGGATTGGAACCGGAAACTGAATACTATTACCGTGTGCGATCCAGGGATCTGGATGGTAACGTTGCTATATCTGTAATTGACACCTTTACTACTTTGGAGGCGCCAAGAGTATCGGATGTAAAAATATCTGATGTAAAACTTTTTGATGCTCTGATTACTTGGGAAACGAATTTGCCGTTAACATCGGTACTGGAATATGGATTTTCTACCGATTATGGAATCACTCAATCCGATAATTCAGGGTCATTAACAACTAACCATACAATGAAGCTGGAAAATCTTCAGGATGGTTCTGTCTATAATATTCGTTTAAAAGGTTCTGACAGTGATGGTAATTTTATAAACTCTGACAATTATTCTTTTACCACTCTTACATTCCCGAAAGTACTGGAGATTTCATACGAAAACAGATCCCAAGGACAAACAGAAGTCACCTGGACTACTAATGTTCCCACATCCTCTGAAGTGGAATACTACAACCAGGCAATCGCACCAAAAACCCAAGGCAATTCTGCCCAAGTGACAGAACACTCTGTTCTACTCTTTGGCCTTGAGGATGCCACTAATTACCAATACAAAGTCAAAGGATTTGACCAGTTCGGCTACCAGGCTGTCTCAGAAGAAAACACTTTCACAACTCTTGAGGATACTACTCCTCCGGTCATCACCGGTATCCAGTCGGAATCCAACACGATCGGCTCCGGAGAAACCTCCACTGTCCAAATCATCATCAGCTGGAAGACTAATGAAGCCACCACCTCGCAGGTAGAATACGGTGTCGGGTTATCCGCCGCTGAATTTACTGACCAGTCGGAAGAAAACGCTGAGTTGGTTATGGATCACCTGGTTGTTATCTCCGAACTGTCACCTGCCAAAACCTACCATTTTAGGACAGCATCCCGTGACAAAGCCGGTAACCTTTCTAAATCCGGATCATACACTGTGCTCACCTCACGGAAAAGAGAATCGTTCCTACAACTAGTTATCTCTAACCTGGAAGAGACTTTCTCCTGGGTTGGTACGGCGTTTAGGTGATAAAACATATTGAGTTATCCACAAATAGCGAAAAATAATGAAATATTGTATAATAATAAATGTTAATATAATTGCCTTATAGGTTAGCAATATCTGTTTAAATATGGCCAACGTAAAAACAAACAAAACTGCCAAAAACGGGAATAAAAATAACGGAAATTCCGAAAAGTCTAGTGGTATAGACATTAAAAATGGCAAAATTAAAAAAAGTGGCACAATAGCTACGCAACCGGTTGAAAGCCCTGAAAAAAAAGCTCCATCAATCAGTGAACTTGCAGCTCAGGTTAAAATAGCAGAAAAAAAAACGAGCGGTGACAGAAAACCACTTATTGAGTTATCGCATGTCAATAAATCATTTCAAGTTGGTAAGACAACTGTCCCTGTATTAAAAGACATAAATTTTAAAATATATCCAAAAGAATTTATCATTATCCTGGGTCCTTCCGGAAGCGGTAAGTCAACTCTTTTAAATACTTTACTTGGATTAGAATATCCGACATCGGGTACAGTTAAAATTAACGGTCAAGATGTTACGAAATTAAACCAAAATCAATTGGCGAAATTCAGATATGCTACGTTTGGTATCGTTTTCCAAAAAGCTGACTGGGTCCGTTCTCTTAATGTAATAGAAAATGTTGCCATGCCGCTTGCTATCAACAATGTGGGTAGAAAAGAACGGATGGATATTGCTATGTTCCGTTTAAAGGAAATGGGTGTTGATGACCATGCAAACTATATGCCGACGGAACTATCCGGCGGACAACAGCAGAAAGTTTCTGTTTCCCGGGCATTGACCGGCAATCCGCCGATTTTGGTTGCCGACGAGCCGACGGGTAACCTTGATACGGAATCTGCCGGGAAAGTCATGCGGTTTTTTAGAGACCTAAATGAAAGACTAGAAAAGACATTGCTGATGGTTACTCATAATATCGATTATGTTTCATATGCGACCAGAACAATCTATATCCGTGACGGACAGATTGTAGAAGGAAGCGGATCTTTTAAGGAATAGTACATGAAATTACCATACATATTATTTATTTCCGGATCTAATCTCACCAGAAGAAAACTGAGAAGTGTTTTAACTATTGGCGGTATGGCCGTCGGTATTTCTTTGATTGTCTTTTTGCTGTCACTTGGTTTTGGTCTGCAGCAGCTGATCAAAAGTCAGATAACGGATGTTGAAGCGTTAACAATACTGGATGTATCAAAGGGTGAGTCGACACTGCTTGCTCTCGATCAGGATGTAGTAGACCAGTTTAATAATATCGATAGTGTTGAAGGTGTTAGTCCATCGCTTAGCCTTTCTGGTCAGATAGGTGTAGCTGAATCTGTCACAGATACAGCCGTTTATGGCGTGGATCCGAAATTTTTGAGTATGGAAGGAATCAAGGTAAATTATGGCGAATTGTTTACAGATGAAGTCGGGAAAGAGATTCTAGTTACCAGTACCGCCTTGAATCTGATCGGTATGTCTGATCCTGAACCGGCAGTCGGCACTGAACTAGACCTCAAACTACTGGTTCCTGAAAGGATTGAAGGGACGGAAGAAGAGCAACTGGTGGCAAAAGAGGTGAAAGTAATTGTTAAGGGCGTAATAGTTGATGAAGATGACCTGGCAATCGCATATGTTCCGATTAAGTTCCTGGAAAATATGGGCTTCAGTCCGGATTATAGTGAAGCAAAAGTTAAAGTAGGTGAAGGAGATGACTTTACACTGGCGCGGGTGAAAGTTACCGATGAAGCGCAGCTCGCGGAAGTTCGGGCAAAGATCGAAGGCATGGGATATCAGGTAGATTCTATTGCTGATACAGTAGGTCAAATTGATAAAATATTTTTAGTATTTCAGCTGATTATGGGTTTGTTCGGCGCGATTGCAATGTTCGTGGCCGCGATGGGTTCATTAAATACGCTAACTGTTTCATTGTTGGAAAGGACAAGAGAGATCGGCGTAATGAAAGCCATGGGTGCGACTTCCAAGGATATTTACCGTTTATTTTTAGTGGAAGCGGTTATGATCGGAATGACTGGAGGTACTATCGGAGTTGTGATCGGATATTTAATGGGTAGAGGTGTAAATTATGGCATCAACTATTTAGCATCCAAAGCCGGCGGTGAACAGGTCCACATTTTTACAACACCGCTTTGGTTTGTCGGAACTGTTATCGGCATAGCATTTTTTGTCAGTGTATTTACCGGTCTTTATCCAGCCCGCAGAGCGGGGAAAATCAATCCGTTAGATGCACTGCGATACGAATAATAAAAAAATTATGACCAATTCAAAAGAATTATATATTAAAAAGAAGCGCCGTACAGTCGGTGAAATGATTCAGCAGGCAGAAATAAAAAATAAAAATGCCTGGCTTTCAATCCATGGATCATCAAAAGAATTTTTAATGACTTACGAAAGCGAAGGATTGGTTGCTTCAATCAACGGCAGTGGTACCCTGAAGCCTGATCATACGCAATGTCTGGAAGCAGCGAGACTAACCGAATACATTATGGAACAGGGCGGAATCGTTATGGGTGGTGGCAGGAATTCAGGAATTATGGAAGCTGTCTCGCAAGTGGCAAAAGATAATAGCATGGGAATTATTTTTCCTGAACTGGAAAAGGACAAAACAAAATTTGGAAAGATTGTGATTACCAATGCGCCGACGCCGAGAATTGAAGTACTGGCGACTGCCGCTCCGATTATTGTGATATTCCGCGGTGGAATTGGATCATTAATGATGCTGATGCGCGCGATAACCCATGTAAATAACCGAAAATTTCATCCGAAGCAACCGCCCCAGATGGTTTTTATCAGTAATTACTGGGTCGGTCTTCTGCAGTCCATGATTAATATGGGTGCAATGCCGAAAGAATTCGTGCAAGATTTGCAGGTGTTTTCAACTGCGGATGATATCATCAAGCAAATTCCGCCTGTAAAATAGATAACATGATTAGTGATTGAACTCCGAGTTATATCGGAGTTTTTGTATACTAAAAATAGATAAATTGGTTATTGTGAAAGAAATATTAACTTTACAATAAGTGCAAAATATACTAAAATATATTCATGAATCCCGTTAGAGATTAATGAAAAAAACGGGGTATCATGATGTCAAAATTGAATTAGCAGGTAAATCCACTGACCTTAGATAAGTGAGAACTGAACAAGGATATAACTTACTGTTC
This sequence comes from Patescibacteria group bacterium, assembly GCA_041664365.1. NCBI lineage: Bacteria > Patescibacteria group bacterium. Next base: position 18,456 of record JBAYKW010000013.1, on the reverse strand, counting down.
GATGGCGATTTAGTTTATTATTAGGGATCTCTAACGGGATGAATAATGCTTTTGTAAGCGCGCTAAAATATGTTTTTTTAGAATTAATTGGGAAATTAATCTATTTTCCTGTTTGGTGGTATACAACTGGCACAAAAAAAGTGCTGTTTTTTATCGGCCGGGAAATTGCGGGAGTGGCCAACGCTTTGGGTATATCCATATTGTTTAAAAACCTGCTAAAACCGATGTACGGCGATTATTCAAAGAGTGGAAGAATTATCAGTTTTTTCATGAGGATCATCCAGTACGTATTTTTGTTGATTTCAATATCAATTTGGAGTGTATTAATGGCGCTTTTGTTTATTGTATGGCTGGTATTGCCGATTATCGTGATCTATTCAATTATCTTTCAATTATTCGAAATTTCGGAGCATCATTTATTAAAAATTATCAATGCCTTCAGAAAATAACGAACTGAATAATAAAGAACAGGCAATTAAACTGATTCCCTGCGATCGGTGTAACGGTTATTCCAGATTGATCAGCAGTAAGGAAGAAGTGATGTGTTCAAAATGCCAAGGATTAGGTATGTTTGCTTTCTATTTTGGTGATGTTTTGTTTTGGGGCAAAAAAATGAACACATTATCTATTTTAGAAGAAAAAATGGAGCGGGCTGTTCGAATCACGATTAACGGTATGCTGATTTTACTTTCAGTCGCGGGATTAATATTTGGTTTTTTAACGATATTAAAATTTGCCGGATCAATTAAGTCATTTGAAAACTTTCTTTATCTTAGAAAGCCGGGAATCCTGCTTTTCTGGATCAGCATGCTGGGTAATTTATATATTGCATATCGGATGGATCAGGAAGCAAGTCATCGTAATACGGTAAAGAAACACAGCCGGTCTCAAATTATCCCTCCGGCCGTTGAACTGTCGTATGATCAGGCAGCTCTTTTGCCGAAAAAAAGGAAAATAGATATCAGTAAAACTTTTTCCGAGGAAGCACTAAAAAGTGTTGAGGAAGCATGGAAACTGGCAAACAGGCTGAAACAAACAGAAGTCCGTTCAATTCATCTATTGGCTTCCATGTTGAATATTCAGCAAAGTACCACAATTTTTGCACGACTGGGAATCAGCATGAAGACATTGAGTGAAAAAGTCCTGCGAGCGCTTAAAGCAGATGAAAACACAGTCGGCTCGCAAACAGGATTCTCTCCGGAGTTTTATCAACTGCTATTTTTGGCATATGAAGAAGCCAGCGTTCTGAGAAGAAGTAAGGTTGATATTACAGAGCTTTTGATCGTTATGACCCGGACACAAAAACAGGCCAAAGATATTTTGTATGATTTGGAAGTTGACCACAGCAAGTTGCAAAATGTAGCGGAATGGATTTATATCAATAAAATTTTAAGGGCAAAATGGAGACAGTACCGGTCCAAAGCGCAGCTCAAGCCGAAAGGGATCATGAACCGCGCGATGACCGCACGGCCGACTCCGATGTTGGACAGTTTCAGCAGGGATCTGACATTGGCTGCGCGGGCGGGCGCTCTTTTTCCTCTGATCGGCAGAAAGAAAGAGGTGGAAGAAGCGATCAGAATCCTGGAACAAAGAATCGGAAATGTGCTTTTGGTCGGTGATTCGGGCGTGGGAAAAACAATTATTGGAGAAGGTATCGCAGAAAGAATGACAGCCGAAGATGTGCCAAAAGTTTTGCAGGATAAGAGATTGGTGGGTTTGGATACCGGCGCGATGGTGGCGGGAGCTAGAGCGCAGGGAGAAATTGAAAATAGAATGCTGACAGCAATCAAAGAAACGTCTCAAGCCGGAAATGTTGTTTTGTTCATTGATGACATTGCAAATTTAATTGGCGCCGGAAGTACCGGCGGGGCACAGGATGCCGCCGGAATTTTAGCCAACGCCCTGTCCCAAGGGGTAATACAGGTTATTGGTGTTGCTACAACTACGGATTTTAACATGTATCTCAAAAACAATGATTCATTCATGCGAAGATTCCAGGTTGTGAAAGTGGAAGAGATGGATGATAATGCCGCAATTCAAGTATTGGAAGCGCGTTCCGGCGGGATAGAATATCGGCATAAAGTATTTTTTTCTTATGAGGCCATAGAAAGCGCGGTTAAATTATCCCGTCAGTATATTCATGACCGTTATTTACCTTCAAAAGCTTTGGATATTATTGAAGAAGCGGCAGTCTATACCCGTGAAACAAAAGGTGAAAATACGGTGGTTACCCGCGAAGAAATAGCAACCGTACTTTCTGAAAAAACAAATGTGAAGGTGACCAGAGTTACAGCCGAGGAAGAGTCATTGCTGATGAATCTGGAAGAAAAGATTCACGAAAGAGTAGTCGGTCAGGACGAAGCAGTGAAGATGGTTTCAGAATCTCTACGCCGTGCCCGTGCAGAATTACGGGACATTAATCGGCCAATTGCCAACTTTTTATTTGTTGGCCCGACCGGCGTAGGAAAGACTGAACTGGCAAAGACGGTCGCTGACGTGTATTTTGGCAGTGAAGCAAAGATCATCAGGCTAGACATGTCAGAATATCAGGATATGACTTCGCTTGCCCGTCTAATAGGTGCGCCACCGGGTTATCGGGGCGCCAGCTCCGGAGGATATCTGACCGAAGCTGTCAGGTCCGCGCCATTCTCTTTATTATTGCTGGATGAACTGGAAAAAGCGCACCCGAATATTTTGGATGTATTTTTGCAGGTGATGGATGACGGCAGATTGACGGATGGTGCCGGCAGGACGGTTGATTTTACGAATCTGATTTTAATCGCAACTTCCAATGCCGGAACCGCGGAAATCCAGGACGGAATGCGGATGGGACTGACTATTGAACAGATTACCAAACAGCTAAACGATGAAATATTGAAGCGCTCATTCAAGCCGGAATTTTTAAACCGGTTCGACGGAGTGATTGTGTTTAAACCGCTTGATTTTGAACAAGTAGTAACGATCGCCGAACTGGAACTGAATAAGGTGGCAAACCAGCTGGCAAAAAAAGGAATAATACTGCGTGCGGATGAAGGGGCTATCATAGAACTGGCCAGAGCCGGTTTCAATCCGGAAATGGGAGCCAGGCCTTTGCGCAGAGTAATCCAGGAACAAGTGGACAGCTCTCTGGCAAAATCAATGCTTTCAGGGAAAATCGGACGAAGGGATGTAGTGGTTTTAGAACAGGGTGGAACAATTCGGATTGAAAAAGCACCTGAACTCTAGATTGAATATTAATTATTAATACTGAAATATAAATTTAATTAACAATATGAATAAAAATACCGAACAGGATAAAATGGAAAAACTGGTTTCCCTGTGTAAACAGAGGGGATTTATTTTCCCTTCGGGAGAAAAATACGGCGGTCTGCAGGGTTTTTGGGATTTCGGTCCGCTGGGAGTTGAATTAAAAAATAATATTAAAAAAGCCTGGTGGAAGAGGTTTGTGCAAATGCGCAACGATGTAGTGGGGCAGGATTCCACTATCATCACCAATCCGAAGGTCTGGGAAATCAGCGGTCATGTTGGTGGATTCTCTGATGTTTTGGTTGAGTGTAAAAAATGTCATCATCGATTTAAAGCGGATGATCTAATGATCAAGGAAAAATGTCCGGATTGTGGCGGTGAATTCACAGAAGAGAAGAATTTTGATGTAATGTTCAAAACACACGTCGGACCTACTGAAGATACGGCATCTGTTGCTTATCTCCGACCGGAAACAGCACAAAATATATTTGTGAATTTTGATACTGTAAGGGCGGCTATGCGGTTTAGAATACCATTTGGAATTGCTCAAATTGGAAAAGCATTCCGCAATGAAATTACACCGGGGAATTTTATTTTCCGCTCGCGCGAATTCGAACAGATGGAACTGGAATATTTCATCAATCCAAAAGATGATAAAAAATGGTTTGATGAATGGGTGAATTTGAGCATGCAGTGGTTTCTGGATCTGGGAATTAAAAAGGAAAATCTCCGTAAATATGAGCAGAAGGGAAAAGAGTTGGCGCACTATTCCAAGGCAACGATCGACATTGAATATAAATTTCCCTTTTCCTCCCAAGGCGGATCCGCCTCTGGCGGAGACAAGGGATTTGGGGAATTAATGGGTATCGCTAATCGAGCGGATCACGATTTAAAAGCGCATGGTTTCACTTATAAAGATGACATAACACAGGAAGAATTTATTCCTTTTGTAATTGAACCTTCCATCGGAGTCGAGCGCGCGGCGCTGGCATTTTTACTGGATGCCTATACTGAAGTTGAAGGTGGCAGGACCACTACCACGGAGAGTAATAAAGAAAAAGAAATGGTGCTGAAACTGCACAAAGACCTCGCGCCTTATAAAGTGGCGATTCTGCCACTCTCTAAAAAAGAAAACCTGACAAAAATGTCCTTGGATATTTTTGATGAACTAAAAGTCAAACACATGGTAGTTTATGATCAGGTGGCATCAATCGGCAGGCGTTATCGCCGTCAGGATGAGATCGGTACGCCGTATTGCGTGACGGTTGACTTTGAATCGCTTGAAGATAAAGCGGTTACAGTCAGGGACCGCGATACAATGGAACAAGAGCGGGTTCCGGTCAGCGAATTATTAGCTTATATAAATAAAAAACTAGAATCCTAGATTGGAATAAATATGAAATATCAAAAGAAAAATTTTGCCAATGGTATGAAGGGGATTGTTGCTCCTTTGAAAGAAACCAAAACTATTACCTTACTGGTATTAGTAAGGGTCGGATCTCGCTATGAAAGCGCGAATGTAAACGGAGTTTCCCACTTTATTGAACACATGATGTTTAAAGGAACCAAGCGTCGGCCTTCGACTTTGGAAATATCCAAGGAGCTGGACGGGATTGGCGCGGAATTCAACGCATTTACCGGTAAAGACCATACCGGCTACTATATCAAAGCAAATTATGAAAAGACAGAGCTTGTTTTTGACATCCTTTCGGATGCGCTGATTAATTCCCAGTTTGATGCAACGGAATTGAACAGAGAGAGAAAAGTAATAGAAGAGGAAATAAATATGTACCAGGATAACCCTCAAATGTATGTTGATACTTTGTTTGAGGAATTGGTTTATGGTGAAAAAAGCTTTTTAGGCCAGCAGATCAGCGGGCCAAAATCAGTAATTAGAAATGTCACCAGACAGCAGATGATGCAATTCAAAAAATCATATTATAAGCCGAAAAATACATTGGTAGTTGTAGCCGGAAATATTTCACCGACCAAGGGTTTTAATCTGATTGAAAAGTATTTTAAGTTCTCAAAAGAAACACAGAAAGTTCCGGCGTTTAAAAAAGCCGTTGTCAATCAGAGCAATCCACGGGTTAAACTGCAATTCAGGAAAACTGAACAGGCGCAGTTGTGCATCGGCTTTCCTGCGTATTCGTATTTCCATAAAGACGTTAATGCACTGGCACTGCTGAACATAATCCTGGGTGGAAACATGAGTTCACGTCTCTTCATTAATTTAAGAGAGCGCCAAGGGTTATGCTATCTAATCCGCTCATCCGCCAATCTGTATGAAGATACGGGTAATTTTGTGGTGCAGGCAGGTCTTGATCGCAAGCGGGTAAAGCAGGCAATTTCGGCTGTATTGAAAGTAATTGCGGATGTCAAACAGAACGGCGTGACTGAAGAGGAGTTGAAAAAATCAAAAGACTTTCTACGCGGCAAGCTGACAATTGAAATGGAGGATTCGGAAAGTATCGCGGGGTGGTACGGATCACAGCAACTATTAAAGAATCAGACGCATACGCTGGAGGAAAAATTACGCAGTATTGATAAGGTAACTTTGAAAAGCATCCAGAAAGTTGCAAATGACCTGTTTAAAACTCAACTGCTGAACCTGGTCATCATCGGCCCTTTCTCTAAAAATAGCGAATTTACCCCGTTATTAAAGGTCTAGGTGTGATTAGAAATTTTGTGTTATAATATGTTTATATTGTAATTGAAATATAAGTAAATGTTGCCGTTAAAATCGAAAAGTGAAGTTAGTATCTCAACCAAATCAATTCTGAAAGTAATTGCAATTTTTAGTTTGCTTTGGTTTCTTTATGTAATAAAAGATATATTGGCAATTATCTTTATTGCTTTTGTGCTGGCTTCTGCGCTTGATCCATGGATTGATGCTTTTCAGAAAAGAAAAATCCCCCGGGCGGTTGGAATCCTGATTATATATTTAGTCATGATTGCAGTTATATCGGTAACCATCGCGTTAATCATTCCGCCGATTATTCAGCAAGTAAAAGACATAACCAATTCATTTCCAGAATATTTTGAAAAAATTTCTGAGGTGTACTCAAATTTCCAGCAGTTTTCCAATGATTACGGTGTCCAGTCAACTGTGCAGGATTCTTTAAACAATATTAATACAACACTCGCCCAATTAGGCGGTGGAATATTTACCGTGTCTTCGCGTTTCTTCGGTGCTATTTTCGGACTGTTCGCGGTATTGGTTATCGTTTTCTATATGACCATCGGCGAGGCGGGAATGAAGGAATTTTTCTTATTTATCGCTCCCAGCAAATATCAGCCGTATTTTGTCCATAAGATAAACCAGGTGCAGAGAAAATTGGGAATGTGGCTCAGGGGGCAATTGGTGCTCGGGTTGATAATTTTCACATTAACATACATCGGGCTTTCTATTCTGCAGGTTGAATATGCATTAATTCTGGCTTTGTTTGCCGGGCTGGCGGAATTCGTTCCGTATATCGGTCCGATTATCAGCGCGGTTCCGGCGGTATTTTTAACATTCGCTGATTCTCCGATTAAAGCGTTGATGGTGGTTGTTTTGTATATCATTATTCAACAGCTCGAGAATCAGATTATCGTTCCGAAAGTAATGCAGAAAAGCGTTGGATTGAATCCATTGGTAGTGATTGTTGTAATGTTAATCGGAGCGAAAATCGCTGGGATTGCCGGGATCATTTTAGCTGTTCCTACTGCTACTATAATTAAAATATTTTTGAGCGATTTCTTTGAGGATCGAAAAGAAAAAGAAGAACGTCTGGAGGTCTGATAGTTATTCAAGTTATTTATGTGCCTAAATGATATATGATTAATGCTTGCTAATATATCACTGAAAAAATTCCAAATATCAAATTCTAAATCCCAAATAATACTCAGTGTCCAAAATATAAAATTTCAAACCGAGCTGAAATTATCATATTTGTAATTTGAACATTGGATTTTAAATATTTTTTGATGCTTAGAACTTAGAATTTAGGATTTGAATACTATTACTAATCATATATGACCCAGAAGAATTTTTTTATCACAACGCCGATCTATTACGTTAATGACAAGCCTCACATCGGTCATGCTTATACAACAGTAGCAGCGGATATTCTGGCGCGCTGGCACAAGCAAAAAGGCGATGAGGTCTTTTTTTTAACCGGAACTGATGAACACGGAGCGAAAGTTTCCGATTCAGCAAAACTTTCTAATAAATCACCCCAGCAATTTTGTGATGAAAACAGCGCTTTGTTTAAAAGGGCATTTGATAATCTAAACCTGTCATATGATTATTTTATCCGTACGACTGATAAAAGGCATGAAGAAGCAGTAGGAAAATTTATGCAGAAACTGTTTGATCAGGGAGATATCTACGAAGGTTCTTACGAGGGCTTGTATTGTACCGGCTGTGAAAACTTTTTGACGGAAAAAGAGTTGGTGGACGGTAAATGCCCGGACCATTTGAAAGTGCCGGAGAAAATTTCCGAAAAAAATTATTTTTTCAAACTCACCAAATATCTGGATAAGGTCAGGGAACTAATTGAAAAAGATGAGATACGGATTCTGCCGGAAGACAAGAAAAAAGAGGCGCTGGGTCTTTTTAAACAGGGTCTTTCAGATTTTTCCGTATCACGTGAAAATGTAAAATGGGGAATTCCACTGCCTTTTGATAAGTCGCAGGTTACTTATGTCTGGGTTGAAGCACTACAAAACTATATTTCAGCAATCGGCTACGGTGATGACCGGCAGAATTTTGAAAAATGGTGGCAGAACCCTTTTCATATAATGGCCAAGGATATTCTGAAATTTCATTGTGTTTACTGGCCGGCACTTCTGCTTGCAGTCGGTGAAAAACCGCCAAAACAGCTTTTTCTGCACGGTTTTTTCTCCATCAACGGACAGAAGATGAGTAAATCAATCGGCAACGTAATTGATCCGAATGATCTGGTGGCAAAATACGGTGCGGATGCCACACGCTATCTTCTAATCTCGCAGTTTCCGTTCGGACAGGATGGGGATATCAAACAGGAAAAATTCGACGAACAGTTCAATTCTGATTTGGCAAACGGACTGGGAAATATTGTTTCCAGAGTCGCTAACCTGATTGAACAGAGCGAAATAAAAATTATACCAAAAGGTTCCGGTGAACTGTTTAATCGTATTTCAGGAGACATCGAAAATCTTAGATTCCACGAAGCTTTAAAAACTGTGTTTTCGCTAATCAGTGATTTAAATGGAGAGTTGCAGAAAATAAAACCCTGGGAAATGACGAAAGATAATAGCGATAGGGCAAAATTTTTAGAGAAAGTGGCAAGTGACCTATTATCAATCAGCGAAGCAATTAAGCCGTTTATGCCGGAAACAGCGAAAAAGATTGAAGATAGATTTCTGGCAAAAGAAATATTAAAAGGTGAACCGCTTTTTCCGAGGATATAGAGTATGAAGTTTACTGTATCTCCAAAAGTGTTTGAATTATTTCCGGAATTGCAGATTGCCGTTGCGGTTTTCAAGGGCCTAGATAACACAAAGACAATGCCGGAGATAGCGGAGTTGTTGCGTAATGAAGAAATGTTTTGCCGGAGTATTTTCAGCGAGTTGAAAGTGTCGGAACATCCGAATATCCAAAACTGGCGGAAGGCCTATACGAAATTCGGTGCCGGATCGCATTATCGTTCATCTATTGAAACACTGGTAAAAAGAGTGTCAAAAGGCGATAACCTACCATCGATAAATAATTTAGTGGATATTTATAATCTGATATCCCTTAAGCATCTGTTGCCGGTCGGCGGAGAAGATCTAAGAAGAATTCAGGGTAATATTGAATTAACAACTGCAACTGGTGAAGAACACTTTAAAGCAATTTATTCGGAAACAAATGAATCCCCGCAAAAGGGGGAAATTATATATGTTGATGGATATAGAGATGTATTATGCAGACGGTTTAATTGGCGGGAAGCGGACAAATCAAAGATCACTGAACAGACAAAAGACGCAATTATATATATAGAAGGGATATCGCCTGTGAATGCGATTGAAACAAAAGAGGCGATGCAGGATATGGTCGGGTATATGGAGAAATTCTGTAGCGGTTCGGTCGAGTTATTCCTGATCAATAAAGATTTTCCAGTATTTACATTTAAAAAATGACGAACATCGATTGGATATTAATATTTTTACTGGGTGCGTTTGCATTTTCAGGATTAAAAGGGGGATTCTTTTATTCCTTCGGTTCATTTTTGGGAGTTTTAATCGGCGCTTTCATCGCCGGCCGATTCTACGAACCATTGGCGCAGTCAATCGGTAATGGGCAGAATTGGGCAAGAATAATCGCATTTTTTGGTATTTTTATAATTGTCAGCCAGCTGTTTGGTGTTATTGCAAGCATCATCAGTAAAGCACTTAAACTTCTTTTTCTATTTCCCTTCCTGGCGGTTATCAATAAAGTCGGAGGACTGATTTTTGGATTAATTGAAGGAATGTTTTTTATTGGAATCGGGGTTTTCGTTATTATTCGTTTTGAGTTGGCTGAAGACATTATTACAATATTTGGAAACTCAGCACTGATTCCGATATTTGAAAAGATCGGGAGTCTCATATCTTTTCTTCTGCCGAAAATTCTGCTTGAATTAAATACAATCATATAATATGCTGATTGATACCCACACACACGTAAATTTTAATCTGTTTAAGGATGACGGTCCGGATGTTATTGATCGTGCCTTAACAAATAATATCTGGGTGATAAATGTCGGCAGTCAATATAAAACCAGCCTGCGTGCAGTAAATATCGCCAAAGATTATACTGAAGGCGTGTATGCGATTGTCGGTCTGCATCCGATCCATTTATTCAAAATGCACGTTGATGAAGACGAAATAGATTTCAGTTCTAGGCAGGAAGAATATGACAAAGAGGCATACTTAGAGCTTGCCAGAGACCCGAAAGTAGTGGGGATCGGCGAGGTCGGAATGGATTATTATCATATGCCGGATGGTGAAAATATAGAAACTGTAAAGAAGAAGCAGGAAGAAGTTTTCCGGGAACAGATATCTCTCGCTGTTGATTTAGACAAAGCAGTAACTATCCACTGCCGTGGTACAAAAGAAGATCCGTCGGGTGTCTACCAGGATGTAATGAATATCGTAAAAGATTATCCCAAAATTCGCGCAGTGGTGCATTGCTATACCGGCGATCTGAAAACTGCAAAACAAATCATTAATATGGGTTTAAATCTGTCGATTACCGGAATTGTAACATTTAAAAACGCCAAAGAGCTGCATGCTGTTGTCAAAGAAATTCCTCTGGAAAATATGATGGTAGAAACGGATGCCCCGTATCTTGCGCCGGATCCTTATCGTGGTAAAAGAAATGAGCCGTCATATGTAAGATATGTCGCGGAAAAGATCGCCGAACTTAAAGGCATCTCTTTTGAAGAAGTAGCGGATGTGACAACTGCGAACGCCAAGAAGTTATTTAAATTGAATTAATCTATTATATGGAATATATCCAGTCAATTGTTTTAGGGCTCGCGCAGGGTTTAGGTGAGTTTTTACCTATTTCTAGTTCCGGCCATTTGGTAATCCTTCCCTGGATTTTTAATTTTTCGGATCCGGGGCTCGCTTTTGATGTAGCACTGCACTGGGGCACATTAATTGCGGTTGTCTCTTTTTTTTGGAAAGACTGGATTCGCTTATTAAAATCCCTCTTTTCCACAGAGCGGGATAATGTTGCGGTTAAAAATGACCGTAAACTGATCAGATACATTATTATCGCATCCATACCGGGCGCTTTATTTGGTTATCTTTTGGATGACTGGGCGGAAACATCTTTCCGCGCCCCGCTATTAGTTGCTTCAACTTTGGCTGTGATGGGTATTTTACTTGCGATTGCGGACAGGAAAGGTAAAGGAAAGAGAGATATTAGTGAAATTACATTACTCGACAGTATTGTAATAGGTTTATCACAGGCAGTTGCGATTGTTCCGGGCGTGTCACGTTCCGGCGCCACAATCACCACAGCTTTATTCAGAAATATCAACCGTGAAGCAGCCGCAAAATTTTCTTTTCTGCTGTCTGCGCCGATTATTCTGGGGGCAGGCTTGGTGAAACTGCCGGAAATTATTTCAGAAGGAATATCTTCCTCAGTGATTATTGGAACGCTGGTGGCGGCAGTCAGCGGTTTTTTCAGCATTAAATACCTGCTGCGATTTGTACAGACAAAAAACTACAGTCCGTTTGTCTGGTATCGTTTGATATTCTCCGCGGTGATAATTATTGTCTATTTATCCCGATGAAAGATGTCGTAATAGTATTATGGATAATCATGGCATTCGTTGCGACTGCCTTCTGGGAAGCTTATATAGAAGGGCAGTACGGGGGAGCAAAACGGCAGGTTGGCTGGAAAATTAAGGTAGGAAAATATAATCTGAACGGCTATCATTTCTGGTTGTGGGTTGTTACATACCCTTTGTTAGTATCATTGCCTTTGGTGGTAGACTATTCCCATCATTTACTGGGATTAATTCTGATCGGTTTTTTCTTAGGCCAGGTGATTGAAGATTTCCTGTGGTTTGTAGTAAATCCCGAGTGGCCTTTCAAAAATTTCCGTCCGGACAAAGCGGACTGGTTTCCCTGGCTGAAATTCGGAAAAAAATACGGATTGCCGTTTTTCTACGTCCCGTATATGATATTCGCATTCCTAGCATGGTGGTTTCTGGTTCGGGGGTAGCGAAAGATTTAAAATTAGGCTAATATAGGTTTATGGATTTAATAACACTTATCATCGCATTAGCAGTATTTGCCGTTTTAATCTTAGGCCTGTTAATGTTCCAAATGAACAAGAAGTTTACGGAATTGAAGGATTCAAAAAAGGATTCGGACGGGTTTTTGTTACTGCAACAACGGCTGGAAGATATGAATAAAACAGTTGATCAAAAGATGGGGGATTCGACAAAGATGATGCAACAGCAGTTCGGCCAGTCGGCAAAAATAATTCAGGATGTTACTGAAAGACTGACCAAGCTGGACGAAACAAACAAACAGGTTTTAGAGTTTTCTGATCAGCTGAATAAACTGCAGGACACATTAAGCAATCCAAAGCAGAGGGGTATTTTCGGCGAGTACCAGCTAGAAATGCTTTTAAAAAATTCATTTCAGCCCAATCAGTATGAAATGCAGTATAAATTTAAGGATGGTGTGATTGTAGATTCAGTATTGTTTCTGGGTGAAAAGATTATTCCGATTGATTCTAAGTTTTCCCTGGAAAATTATAATAGAATTGTGGACGAAACCGACAGTACACAGCGGGGACTTTTAGAAAAGGTATTTAAAACTGATTTGAAAAACAGGATTGACGAAACAGCAAAATATATCAGGCCGAACGAGGGTACGATTGATTTTGCATTCATGTTTATTCCGGCGGAAGGAATATTTTATGATCTGCTGGTAAACAAAGTCGGAGCAATCAAAGTCAATACCAGGGATTTGATAGATTACGCGATCAATGAGAAAAAAGTTCATATCGTTTCTCCGACGACTTTTTATGTTACACTGCAGTCACTCTGGCAGGGGATGCGGGCATATCAGGTTCAGGAGAAGACAAAGGAGATATTAAAGCAGGTCGGCAATCTGGATTTGCATATCAAAGCGTATGAAGACTATTTGAAAAAACTGGGCGGTCATCTCGGCACCACTGTAAATATGTATAACTCTGCCTACAAAGAGTTTAAAAAAATTGATAAGGACGTGGTGAAGCTTACCGGTGGTGAATCACAAGTAGAGCCGATTGAAATAGAAAAACCAAAGACGGAGTAGATTAATACCCGCAATATTTATATGAACAATATAAAAAAAGAGAAGTATAAAAACATTTTCTCTTTTTTTAGTTTTGAAAAGATAGCTTTAATTTTACTCGCAATATCAACGGTTTTAACGCTGTATTATTCCTATAATTCTATAGTATTCCCTTATGAAATGGACTATGTTGAGGGTCTATTAATCCATTATTCAAAAATTCCAATCCAGGATTTATATAATTCTCTCGCTTCGGATAACATGTATAACCCCGTACTATATTCACCGACTGTCATTGTATTTTTTTCTTTTCTAAGCAAGATTATTCATATCAACCCTTTTATCCTGGGTAGAATATTTTCGTTTCTATGCATTTTGGGAATCACCTTTTTAATTTATCGGGTGGTTTATACAATCACAAAAAAACATATACCGGGCATACTATCCGCGCTGTGGTTTCTTTGCTTTCCTCTGACTGTTTCAATGTACTCCGTATTTCGTGTTGATCAATTTGGTGCATTATTGGCCCTAGCGGGTTTTTTCATGTTTTTTTTAGGTGGCGGTAATAGAAGCACCAGGTATATTTCTGTTTGCCTGCTAGCCTTAGCAACATTTGTTAAAGTCACCTTCATCCTATCAGGTTTGGCTTTTGTAATCGTTATTATATTACAGAAGAGGAAAAAAGATTTACACTTTATATATTTTTATGCAGGCCTGCTAATATTATTGCATGGAGGAATGGAACTACTCTCAAACGGCACATACTTTTTGAATGTAATCTGGTACTCAATGTTGAATGACTATTCCTTTATGAGGGGTTTATTTTATCTTCAACTTGCAGTTATATTTTTTATTCCGTTTACATATTATTTTATAAAAGAAAAAAACAAAATAAAATCAATTTCTTTTCCGTTATTCATCTATATAATTATCATGCATTTAATACTACCTGCTATATTTAGGAGAGGGGTGAATGTGAATTTCTTTTTTGAATTTACTGCAGTGTGGTCGGTAGTGATTGGAATTATGTATTGGATATTAAGAGCGCAAAATAATTTACATAAATCGATCAAACAGAAAGTTTTTTATAATGGAATATTTTACTATTTCTTTTTATTCCCAGTTATAATTTGCTCATTACTTTTAATAGGTGGGGATATTAATTTTGTAACATCCCGTGAAGTAAAAAGCAATTACCAGGTTATCGATCAATATGTACGAGACAATGAAGGAATATATCTGTCGGAGCGCAACGGGTTTTTAGTCAACAATAATAAAGGTGTTGTACTTGATAGTTTTCAGATTTCGTCAATTTCAAAAAAAATAGGTAATGATCAAGAAAACAGAATAATTGCCAGTATTAAAAATAATGAATACAGGGGAATAATAATCAAAAAAGGACGATCAGATGTTTTAACGCTTGATCGACCTTTTTCAATAGATATTCTTAATTCAATTGACGAAAATTATATTGAGTTAATTGATAATGACAATTTTACTCTTTTTATTCCCGACAACTAATAGCTTATTACGTTCGAGAGTACACCTAACGAATAGGTAACAATTGCCCAAGAGAGAATTATTATCACCAAGCCGATTATTGCGGCGGATATAATTTTCTTAGCCTTTTCTATTTTCTCTTCATTTCCGCCGGCTGTCATCCAGGTGAAGCCTGCGTATAGAATCATAATTACACCAATCAACCCCAGTAGACCAAGTAGCCATCTGATGATATTCAGCACTGTTGCCTGTAAATTGGCAGTGCCTAATCCTAGCGTTCCGCCAACTTGCCAAACTGATAATGCGTGTACAGAATGAGGAAGAAAGACGGCACTTATTGCGAGAACAAACATTAAAACAATATTTATCTTTTTCATAATAAATTAATTAGTTATTATATTTGGACATTATCATATTTGTGCTAATATTGCAATAGCTTTGGCAATCCAGTATTATTAGGCCGATTTTAAGGCTGAGATTGCCTGTTCGAAATGTTGCAGACCTTCATTGGTTATCTCGTCCACGTCCGCTGTCGCTTCACTACTGCAGTCAAAAGTCAGGATCCTATCCTGTTTTTTTATAGTGATTAGTCTGTTTTCGTCTTTGGTATGTACAATCTCAACAATGCCGGATACCCGGTCGTCTTTTAATATATCGTATCCGCGCAGTGCGAATGTTTCCACGACAAAATCGCGAAGAGCAGTAATTAGATGAGGGGACTGTTCAAATGTTCTATACGGCTCAATCATTTCAACAGAAATTTCAGTGTCATTTTTTAATCCGGATTTAGGATTCTTGAATAATGGCACCAGAATGATCGGGGCCATCAGGGTGGTGATTAAAGTCATCATAATCGCGACACCGAATATTTCATTTGAGATAATTCCTGTGGAGATTCCAATTCCGGCAACAATCAGAGCCACTTCTCCTCTTGGTAACATTCCGATGCCGATTCGCATGGATCCTAAAAAGTTAAATCCGGAGAAAAATGCTGGAACACCACTGCCGATGATTTTTCCGACAATAGCGAACAGGGAGATGACCAGGCCAAAAGCAAGCGCAGAGGCCATCGCTTTAAAATCAACCAAGGTTCCCATAATAGCAAAAAATACCGGTACCAGAATGTGTGATGCTCCAGAAAGTCTTTCTTCCAGTTCTCTTCCGATCGGAGTGACTGAAAGCAGGATTCCTACCAGATAAGCTCCAATAATCATTGCCAGTCCGAATAGTTCGGCAACTGCCGCGATTACCAGGCAGATCGCCGCTGCAATTGCCGCGTAATTCTTACCTTCCAGTTTGAGCAGTACCTTTGACAGTTTCTTGCTGAATAAAAATCCGAGCGCTGTGACTCCGCCCAAAAATATTAATGCTTTTAATCCAATCTGCCCAAGCACTGACCAGGAAACTCCGTCGCCGGATTCACCGCCAGCCAGGGATATTACTAAAGCCAAAATTAATATTCCCAGTACGTCGTCTATAACTGCTGCAGCCAATATTGATACGCCTTCCTTGGTATCCAATTTATACATATCGGATAAAACGCGTGCGGTGATACCAACTGATGTGGCGGTCATGATTGCTCCCATAAATAGTGCCGTCGTATCCATCATTGAATCGGCAAATCCGAACATTACCGTGCCCCATGCTCCGAGGAAAAAGGGAAGTACCACACCACCGATTGCAATACCAAGAGATTTTAATCCGTATTTCATGAATAGTTTGGCATCAGTTTCCAATCCGACCAGGAATAATAGCAAGACCGCTCCGATCTGACCAAAAAAGTATAACTCCGGAGAAATCGGAAGTGAAGATGCGTGTTCACCAATTTGTTCTGCGATCGGGAAAAGTTTTCCAATCCAAGGCAGTTCGATAGCACCAAAGGCAAAAGGTCCAACTACCATACCACCAACCAGTTCACCGAGCACCTCAGACTGCTTAAATTTTTTAAAAACAAGGCCAAATAATTTAGCTGATAATAAAAGAAATGCGAGTTGTAGCGTTAGCATGGCTAAATGATGCGGATCCATTTTTGTATTTGATTATTAATTAATAAATTTGGAATAAATTAAGCTAATTTTCATGAATTCTACATATAAATTATGAAAATGTCAATTCTGCCATAGTTTAACTTTTAAAATAATTATAGGGAATAACTGGGCTAAGAATGAATAAAATTGCGGATATCCCAGTAAAACAGCACTTAGTCAAATTGAAAAATGGCGGGGCTTGATATTATTGCCAATATGTATTATTATAGATGCGAAATTGTGGATAAATAAGTCAATTTCTGTATTTTTATATTTAAGGCGATGGAAGAAAAAAAACCACAAAAAGCGTGGTGGCAACCGGCTGTAGCAGTATTTGGCGAAGTTACGGGGTGGATTGTCGTGCCGATAATCTGCGCCTTATTTCTGGGTAAATACCTGGATGAAAAAAAAGGTACTGAACCATGGTATTTTCTTGGTTTAACTGGTGTAGCGTTTATTATATCCTGCATCGGTATCACAATCATCGCCGGAAAATACATTAAGCAAATCGAAAAGGAAAACAAAGGGAAACTAAATCAGAACCAGAATAATGAGCAACGAGACAGAAACAACAGAGATAGTGAATGAAGGTGCACATGAGGAGAATGTAGCCGATAATTCAGCAAACGAAACAATAGAAACACAAGGTGAAGTATCACATGAAGTCACTTTATTTGCCGAACCGGTTTTTCATGTCGGCAGTTTTCCGGTGACGAACTCGCTGATCAACTCATGGGTCGTTGTTATTATCATAGTATTGTTTTCCCTGGCTTTAAAAAAACAGATCAAAAGGATCCCGACCGGCATTCAGAACGGATTTGAAATTATTGTTGACGGAGCACTGAACATGGCTGATTCAGTTACCGGAAACCGTAAAAAAAGTTTAAAGATATTCCCGATTGTGTTTGCAATCTTTATTTTTGTTTTACTAAATAACTGGCTGGGATTAGTCCCGGGCATCGGTTCAATCGGATTTATTGAGGAAGGTCACGGGCAGTCTGTGTTTGTACCGTTTTTCAGAGGAGGAACCGCTGATTTAAATACCACTTTGGCGCTGGGATTATTTTCCGTTATCGGATCAAATATCTTCGGTGTTGTGATTGTCGGAGCATGGAAATATATGAATAAATTTTTGAATTTCAAAGCGATAATGGAAATTCCGAAAAAATTCATTAAAGATCCTTCAATCGCGTTTGTAAATCCGATCAAAGTGTTTGTAGGAATTGTGGAAATTATCGGTGAAGCGGCGAAGGTTGCGTCACTCTCGTTTCGTCTTTTCGGAAATGTTTTTGCGGGCGAAGTTTTACTTTCCTCAATCGCGATGATATTTGCATTTATATTACCGATCCCGTTTATGTTTTTGGAAGTTATTGTAGGTATTATTCAAGCTGTAATCTTCGCGATGTTGACATTAGTATATTTTACTATTGCGTCAACCGAAGAAGAGCATTAAGGTTAATGTATAATTAGTAATTTATAATGCATAATGTGTAGATGCAGAAACTATTAACAGCACGAACATTTACAGCTGAAGAATAATAAAGACGAAGTGCATTTAATTGTTGATCAGTTTAAAAATTATTAATTATTCATTTTACATTATTAATTATTATTAACGATTTGCTGGCACCGACTTTAAACCAAAAATAAAACAGTCGAGTAGCCGATAAATCAAAAAGAAAGGTCGCACAATATGGATTTAGTACCATTAGCAAAAGCATTTGCCATCAGTATCGGGAGCATTGCTCCTGCGTTGGCAATTGGAAAAATTGGTGCCAAAGCCATGGAATCAATCGGACGCAACCCTGAATCTGCAGGAAAAATCCTGGTTCCTATGCTTTTAGCCGCCGCTTTCGCAGAAGCCATCGCTATTTATGCTTTGGTTATTGCATTC
>JBAYKW010000012.1 GCA_041664365.1 Patescibacteria group bacterium | reverse complement strand
TAGGAATTGAAGGGTTGAAGCGAGACAAACCTGTACCGAATGGTACAGGAGCAGTCGAGCGATCGGCGAGGCGCCGGTGGCGCGTCGCCGCAACCCAGGACACAATTCCCCTAGGCGGTACCATCAATAAATAAATTAATCCTCCAACCGGAGGATTTTTTGTTATTAATAATTCGATGAATTCTATCTCTATACTCCCAAAAATAAAATCCCCACACGGTATGTCCTGTGAAAGACACGCCGTGTGGGGGGGGGAAGACTTGCCCCGGTGAAGACCGGGTTCAAGGGAGTAAATGGGACATTAGACGTTAGTCCCCGAAGGTCTGGTTTCGCAGCCTACGAGCCAGATCCAGTGCTCGGAGCAGAATTCAGGGCGGCGCAGGCAATAATACCACCCGGAAGAATTGCAATGAAGAACCGGGTAGTGGCCCTCCCAGTCAGGATTCGCGATTCCGATTCCCGGCCTTTCGCCCTGTACGGGATAGGCGCGACGGAAGGCCTCCAGCCACTGGGATTCGGGTGTGTACATACCTTGTCTGGCCACCTCCCGGCAGATTCCGCTGACATCCGGCCGATAGCCGACCTTGACGAGCTTGAACCGGCGAGTTTGCCGGCCCTCTTTCTTCGGCTTCAGTCCGTAATACCGGTAGTTCTTGAACTTGAAACTGCCGGCGAGCTTGTCGACCATCCATCTGTGTTCGGAGTTGTCGCCCCTGATCGTGAGCTCGAACTCGACGCCGAGATCGGGAGGTTCGATGAACACAGGACGATCTGAAGGATTGGGGGCATATCCGTAGATTTCCCCCGCGGGCTCCTGTCGCCTTTGACCGCCTGCTTCGCGTTCCATCTCACGTTCTCTCTGGCGATCTTCCCGTATTGTTTCCCTGAGCACCTGTCCGAAAGACTTCATTTTCCACATGACCGTTCTCCTTCTACTTTCGGTGGATGATCTCATACTTCACGCCGTATGCGTGAAGAAATGAAACACCACACTGTGAGCTACAGATTTCTGAGAGCGTGACAAAACACTCACAAAACACTGTAGCCCAAGATCTGTTATAAAGGTGCGACGAAACATCACACGTTAGCATTTTGGAGTGGAATTGTCAATGGCAAGGGGTGTGAAAAGTAGTCTAAACTAAATGCACCACCTTAATGGAATGTAAGGTTTTAGACTTACCAATGTTTATAAAGCTAAAGCTTTGTATCCCAAAATTATTTAGAACCTGCGCTCTGACAAGCATAGGCAAGTATTGGCGCGACGTCGGCGTCGCGCCTGCTTGATCAATCTGCTGAAACCAAGATTACTTGAAAATTCTGAGCAAAAAATATTTTGAAAAATAAAAAACCCCGCATCCATCATTCGTTTACTACGAAGACAGGGGCGGGGTTATGCGATTTGTCCAAGGACTGAGATCAAGGGCTAAAGAAAGCCCAAGCGCTCAAAGTCCAAAGGGCTAGCTACTTGCCACGCGTATTAAGCAACTTGTGGATGATGACGGCGAACACGAACGCGATCACAACCAGAATCGCGTACAATGCCGCCGGACCTTTCAAGACCTCGAGTGTGAGCGGTACAGCGTCCTCCCTCGCAGCGAAGACGGCGGTGGACATGACGGTGGCCATCAGAACGACGGCAACGATCAGAGTGCGGAACTTGATCATCTTCATTTCCTCTCGTGGATGTTGCTGACCTGTGGGGTGCGATATTACCTCCAAGCGATGAGAGTGAGCGATCTGCCCCAATCTTGAATGGGCAGTTTGTCACCCCAGACCACGTTGGTCAGGAGTACAACCGTGACCACGAACTGGATGGACATTCTCGTCCACCAGCTGACTGACAGCTTGTTGCCATCATAAACACAAACAGGAACATAAACTAACGCCGACCACATCAATACGCAAATAAAAGTCATCGGGATCAACAAGAACAATCCTGGGATAAATAATCCCAGCGCGGATCCTCTATAGGTAATGGCGGACCGACAGATGCCGCCAGCAATCACACAGGCAGTTACGAGGAACAGGATGAACACTCCCATTTCCTTGAAACCTCGAAATTCCGCAATGGGAATCTCGATCGTGTTCGAGATGACGCACCCGATCACTGCGAGAATCAGGGCGTAAACAGCGAAGAACTCCTTGGTCGAGGTGGGACATAGGTATGTTCGCCCAAAGTCTACTCCAAGGAAGAAGTAGAAGAGCTTTACGGTGATCAGTATCACCACAACCTGACTGACAAAAGCCGCGATCTTCTTCATGGCCTACTCCCCGCATTTAGGTCCAGCAAACGTGCGTCTCGGGAATTCAATCCCAGACGTGCTTCGGAAACATCGCCGTAGCGTTCAAGTTAGACTGGCCTTTCTTTCTAATCTGAACGCTACGGCAATATCCCGCTCATTTTTCAATGAACTATAAAACATGGCATCGTACATCTAAATGGTATTTTTGTCAACCCGGTTAGAGGAGTTCCTCTAACCGGGACAATAGCATTGTTATGGTTTAATAGCTACTTATTATCCCATCACATGACATGCAAAAGTAATTTCCGGTCGAGAATTTTTGTTTGTGATGATTAAATAAAATAGCATCAATCCTGTGTTTTTGTTACAATACATCTATGATAATTTTAGGCATTGAAACATCCTGTGACGAAACTGCCGCTTCTGTTGTAGAAGATATACGCGGTGTATTTAAAGTACGGTCAAATATTGTTTCATCTCAAATCAAAATTCACGCTAAAACCGGCGGGGTGGTACCGGAAGTTGCCGCCCGGGAACACATCAAGAACATTTTACCGGTTGTTAATCAGTCCTTGGTCTATGCAAAAATTTCAGCAAAAGATATTGATGCTATAGCTGTAACTACCGGTCCAGGACTGATTACCTCTCTGATAGTAGGAATAGAAACGGCAAAGACACTGTCACACGCTTGGGATAAACCGATTATTTCCATCAACCATATTGAAGCGCATCTGTATGCCAATTTTGCGAACAACCAAAAAGTAACGTTCCCTTTGCTTGCTCTGATCGTATCCGGCGGACACACTGAACTGATCCTGATGAAAAAGCATGGGCACTACAAACTGGTGGGTAAAACTAGGGACGATGCCGCCGGTGAAGCATTTGATAAGGTGGCAAAAATTCTGAAACTCGGCTATCCGGGCGGACCGATAATTTCCAAACTGGCAATGAAGGGGAATGAAAAAGCATTTGAATTGCCGAGGCCGATGTTGAGGGAAAAAAACCATGACTTCAGTTTCTCAGGATTAAAAACGGCTGTGCTTTATGCATCACAATCAAAAAAGCATAATTTCAAAAATAAAAATATAATCGCTGACATGTCCGCTTCATTTGAAAAAGCGACGGTTGACGTTCTGATCAAAAAAACAGCGCATGCCGCCAAAGTACACAAGGTAAAAACTGTTTTACTGGCCGGAGGAGTGGCGGCAAATAGGAGACTCCGGGCTGATTTGAAAAATGAACTAAAAAAAGAAGTACCAAAAGTAAAATTTATGCTACCAGATTTGAACTATTGTACTGATAACGCGGCGATGATTGCTGTTGCGGGATGCTTCCATGCCAAAAAGAAAAAATTCACCCCGATCAATAAAATTAAGGTCGATCCGAATTGGGAACTATCTTAAGAAAAAATAGTGTTATATAATAGAACAGATGGAAAAGAATAGAATTAAGAATAAAATGCAGGAAATGCTGGAAAATGTTTCCGCCGAGGAATACGATCCTTTTTTGGAGAGGCATTTTAATAACAGCCTTGAACAACTAAAGAAATTGGACGCCTGGCTAGATCAAAAAGGCATGAAAAAGGACTGGACACTGAATGAAAAATTGTCTTTCTTAAGAAATGTTGAAGCAAATATCAGGACCGGTACATCTTTCCGGAGAACACAGCTTTCTTGGGTGGCATTATTAATTGCTTTACTGGCTGCACTATTCGGTTTCGTTATCGGGATAGTCATCTAACTGCATCCTAGAGATAGCGCCGTTTGGCGTTTTTTGTTTGTAATAAAGAGATGACGAGACTGCGATTTTAGGCTAAAATAGACTATATGAAAGAATTAGCAAAAGCATACGATCCGAAGCAAGTTGAGGGTGATATTTACCAAGTCTGGGAGGACTCCGGCTTTTTTAATCCTGACAATCTGCCCAAGAACCATAAAAAACCCTACTCCATTGTTTTGCCTCCGCCGAATGTCACCGGCAAACTGCATATCGGCCATGCTGCAGGACTTGCTATTCAGGATATTCTGATCAGATACAAAAGAAAGCAGGGATATAAAACCCTGTGGCTCCCGGGTATGGACCATGCGGCTATTGCCACTCAAAATGTGGTGGAAAAAAATTTAAAAAAAGAAGGCAAGACCCGCCATGATTTAGGCAAAGTAAAATTCCTAGGCGAAGTAGAAAAATTCGTCAACGAATCAAAAAAAACCATCACCAAACAGTTTAAAAGCATGGGTTCGTCACTGGACTGGTCCAGAGAAAGCTTTACGCTGGATGAAAACATTTCCAAGACTGTCAGAGAAGTTTTCAAAAAGATGTATGATGACGGTTTGATTTACCGCGGAAACCGGGTGGTTAATTGGTGTCCACGCTGTCAGTCCACGCTGGCAGATGATGAAGTGGAATACAAAGAAGTGAAGGCACCTTTTTATTATTTTAAATACGGCCCGGTTATAGTCGGTACGGCACGTCCGGAAACAAAATTTGCTGACAAAATAATAATTGTCCATCCGAAAGACAAGCGGTACAAAAACATCGTGGGTAAAGAATTTGAAGTTGAATGGATGGAAGGAAAAATCAAGGCAAAAGTGATCGCCGACCGTGCCGCAGACATGGAAATGGGTACCGGTGCTATGACCATCACCCCCGCCCACTCCCATTTGGATTTTGAACTGGCCGGGAAATATAATCTGGAGATAGAACAGATTATTGATAAAGACGGAAAGTTTACTGCAGCAGCCGGCTCGTTTGAAGGCGTGACTGCATCCGCATCCAGGGATAAAATAGTAGCCCTAATGAAGAAGAAGGGGCTGGTGGATCGGATTGATGAGGAGTACATTCATAATCTGTCTGTCTGTTACCGTTGTGGCACACCTGTTGAGCCGATGCTTTCCAAACAGTGGTTTGTCAGTGTAGGGAAAGTTGCCCCGGGAATGAAAAAGTCGCTCAAAGATGAAGCCAGGGATGTGGTAAAAAACGGCGAGATTAATATCATCCCGGATCGTTTTAATAAAACATATTTCCATTGGATGGATAACCTGCGGGATTGGTGCATCTCTCGGCAAATCTGGTATGGTCATCAGATTCCCGTTTGGTATAAAAAATTGGAACAGCCTGTTGAGATCACCTTTTTTGCACATGGCACAACAGAGGACAATGAGAAGGGTATTGCTTCCGGACAGTCCAATCCTTCCCTTTCTGAATTAGGGAAAAAACAATCCGTTGATCTGGGAAAAAATTTAAAGCATAAGCAGTTTGATGTGATAATCACCTCCGATCTCAGCCGTGCTATAGAAACAGCCGAGCTGGCATTCCCGAACGCTAAAAAAGTTCAAGATAAAAGGCTTAGAGAATGTGATTATGGCAGTCTAAACGGAAAACCCGGCAAGCTTTTCAAAGACATGAATTACTATATTGAACATCAGCACCCGGGTAAAGGAGAGAGTTATCAGGATGTTGAACAAAGATTAAAAAATCTGCTCGCAGATATTGCCAAAGATTATCCTGGAAAAAAAGTTGCAATCATCGCGCATAAATTTAACCAGCTTTCCCTGGAGATATTAATTAACGGGAAAACCTGGGAGCAGGCAATCGCGGAAGACTGGCGCTCCAAAAACGCTTGGAAACCGGGATGGAATTATCAACTAGAAACAACTGACACTTATGTAGGAGTAAGTGCGCCGGCCGGTAAAGGCTGGCAACAGGATCCGGATACTTTGGATACCTGGTTTTCTTCGGCTTTATGGACCTTCTCAACTATGAGTGAAAAAGATCAGAAAATATTCCACCCGACATCCGTGATGGAAACCGGTTATGACATTCTCTTCTTTTGGGTAGCGCGAATGATCATGATGACCACGTATATCAAAAAAGAGATTCCGTTTAAGGATGTATATTTGCACGGCCTAATCAGAACAAAAACGGGAGAAAAGATGAGTAAATCCAAACCGGAAACAACCATTGATCCTTTGGAAGTCTCCCAAAAATTCGGGACCGACGCCGTAAGACTTTCTCTCGTTATCGGATCAACTCCCGGCAATGACGTCAGGCTGTATGAAGAAAAAATAGAGGGGTATAGAAATTTTATTAATAAAATTTGGAACATCTCCCGCTACATACTGACAACTATCAAAATTGAAGACGTCCAGAATAAAAAGTTTGATTATAAAAAATGCTCGCTGTCAGATAAATGGATTTTAAGCCGGTTGAACAGATTAATCCAGGAAGTAACCGATGATTTGGATAACTACCGGATTGGGCAAGCCGGAGAAAAAGTATTTTCTTTCACCTGGGGCGAACTGGCCGACTGGTATCTAGAGATAACCAAAGTAGCACCGTCAGATCAAACTCCCCTAGTTTTGTATGCGTGCCTGGAAAACATCTTATCGCTCGCTCATCCGTATATTCCGTTTGTTACCGAACAGCTATGGCAGATGATGGGACATAAAGAACTTTTGATTATCAGCAAATGGCCGTGGGTCAGTGAAGAAAATATTATTAATGAAAAAATTGAAAAGGAATTTGCTGATTTGCAGGAAATCATCGTTAGACTTAGAAATTTCAAAGCGGAATATAATGTACCGCCGGTCAAGAAAATTCCGGTGTTTGCTAAAAACATTCTCTCCGATATGGAAAGGGGTATAATTGAAAAACTCGCCAGAGTTGAATTTACTGCAGAAAAAAATGAAAAGAGCTCTAACCTTACTTCTGGTAAATATTCTTTTTACATTTCAAATAATGACTTGATTGACGTAGAAAAAGAAAAAGCAAAAGCAGAAAAAGAGCTAGCAGAAAAAAAGAAACTATATCAGGCTTTAATGAGCAGGCTTGAAAATAAAGCTTTTCTTTCGAACGCTCCGGAAGCAATTGTAGCTAAGGAAAAGGAAAAGGCCCAGCAGTATCAAGAAGCGATTAATAAACTGGAAAAAAAGATTACAAACCTGTAAAACGATGGCTAGAAAATTTGAAACATCCCTCGAGGGTGCGCAGTTTCTGTGGGTTGCCAGCTGCAGCAAGTGCTATTGTCTAGACCCCGCGGTCAAACTCATACCCATCAACAACTTGATCGGCTAGCAAAGCGGACCCCATCACTCTGAGATCCGCTTTTTTATTTACCAATATTATTACTAGAAACTTATCGGGTATCCGCTACTGGCATTGCCATCGGCATCAACAACAAATAGATAGGCTTTTGCTCCGTCCGCAAAGGAACCCTGATTAACCGTAAAAGTGGTGCCGGTATCAGACCACGCGCTGGCTACCTGAATTTCCCGATGCGTATTAGTGGACCAATTTGCCGTGTCACCGATTTCAATGCGGGCCTGGGTGCTGTCAAAATAAATATCATCACCACGGATTTCACCAACCGCCAGTGGACTGCGCTCATCTGCTGTTTGATATGAGCCAAGTATCCACCACTGATACCATTCATTTACCGTATCGCGGGTAACAATATTATTCGCTTCAATGTCCAGATTGATCCCATTGCCGTTTGGTTGATGAACCCACATATGGTAAGAACCGTCAGCAACACCGGGAGTACTGCTTTGTTCCAAAAATAATTCCATGCGCACCCACTGTCCGTCAATTTCATCAATCCGTGTATTATAACTGTACCAATCATACATATTTTCATTTAGCTGATATCCCGTGCCGTTGGCATCACAATCCACTACACTGGCTCTCAAATAATTATCATCAGGAGGCGCGCCGAATCCGCTGTAAATCCCGGGGCAATTCCCCTGATTACCAAACTCCATCCACGGTTTAATATTCGCTGTCCGCTGGGAACTGGTCTGATCAAACCGCCACCAGAAAGTAAAATAGACCGAATCCACATCCGTGTAATACTGCAGAAATTTTGTGTAACCGGCAGAGGCGGAATAATTGAAGAAAGCATTTTTAGTGGAGTTATCCCTGTTAGAGGTATTGCCATACAGCGGATCGCCCCCGTTAGTCCAAACACTCCACGCCGGTCCGATAATCGGTTTGGTATTTTTGATTGTACTGCCGACAGAACCGTCCTCAAAATTATCCCAAACCAGCGGGCTGGCATTTGATTTGGAACCAAAATCACTACCGGATATGGAAATACTCTGCCCGTTAATTAAACTAGTATCGGATACGGAGATGATATTGAGTTCCCCGGATGAAGTACAACCCGGATCAACCCCTGGCACGCAGGGTGAAGAATCGATTGTTCCGGTCGGGATAGAATCAATGAATGCGGAACGGGCGCCCAATCCGTATTTGGTCATGATTCGGAAAGCGTCAGCTGGCCTGTCCAGATATTCCGCCTGATATCCGTTCCCAGCGGCAAGTCCGGGAGTGACATAATATGCTTCACCATGCGATTGCGGACGGAGAACAATTCTTCCTTGGATATGCGGAAACAAACGGGAATCAATGATCCGGTAAATTTGCCAAATATCATTAACTTGTTTAAAACCGGAATTGAAGTTTTCTTCTGAGATGCCCAATGACAAATTCTTCATTATCTCAAAAGCCTGTGATGGCCGTCCAAGATAATATTTTTGCCCCTGGTAAATATAATAAGCTTCTCCGTGCCGTTCCACATCCAGCAGGATACGACCTTCATAGTCAGATACGGCCGCTTTTGTACCAGTACCATAAAGACTGATAAATAAACCAATTACGATAACGAATGTGATGATTATTTTTCTTTTCATAGTCGTCCTATTATAGCAAATTGTGAATAAAAAACACCCCTTTCCGTAGAAAGAGGCATTTTTTTGCTAACTATAGTTATAAATTAAGAAACCCATTTTTGTCACAGCCAAAGAAATAGGTACTTCCATCAGCACAAGCACAATAGTCTGCTTTGGGGACACAATCAATTTCAGAATCAGATAAACTGTCCCACATACAACCAGTCATCTCCTCGCAATCTATCCAGTCCGTGATTGCTGCACACTCTTCAGCCCCTGCCTTCTCAGCTACAATCCATTCTCCACCATTAGCGGCACAAGTTTCACTTGTTTCCTCCTCATACATAGAAGTAGTATCCAGATCGATACTAACTGGCAGTTTTCCTTCCCCTAGCGGATTATAGCCACCGTCAACTTCGGATCCGTCTAGATAGCTGTCTCCGTCTGAATCAGGATTGTTAATATCAGTTCCGTAATTTGCCTCATCTGCATCAACCAATCCGTCTTCGTCAGTATCTTTTGGAGCAAACATCCCTACCACTTCAGTAATGGTCATTGCTGATTCAGGGGCGGTTATTTCCATCGGCTGATTGACATTACTTAAATTCATCAGCATTTCAACTTTTGTCTGACCGACTTCTGCTGTTCTTTGGGTTTCCGGCAAGACCGTATACATAGTAGCTTTTATCCTTCTAACCACATTATCATCTTCACCTACCCATATTTCTATATCCATATTATCAATTAGTGTCTCCATAGCTTTGATCATGTCAGGAGTAATCGGCTCTCCCAATTCCAGTTTGCTCAAATCATCCACACTGTTCAGATTCAGATTTGCAAATTGATCTTCTGATAAAACATTTTGTAGCTCGTATGTTTTAGCCATCAATTGCGCGTACATCGGTTCAAAATTATCCATATCCATCACCATTTGATAATGCATTGTCGCCTGCCCGTCCAGTACTTCTGATGGAAGTTTCTTACCCAGTTTTATAAATCCGGTATCAAAGGCAAAGCCGTAATTATCTGTAGAATACATCTCGTCAATCGTGTCCTGGCTTTCATAAGCCATGTCCAGATACTTACCGTATTCATCATCACCGGAAACTTTAATCCATTTGTTTTTTAACTCGCTGATTTGAGGAACAAATGTGGCAATTAGAGCCGGATAATCACTCAACATTCCATAGACATCCTCACCAACCTTCCTAAGTTCCAAACCTAAAGCCATCTGATTATTGCCCTGGCCGTAGATGCCGCTCATTTTAACATACCCGTTCATCGCCTTGATATCCTTGCTCATCATATCCAAATCAAAATACGATTCAACATTCAATTGCAGCTGTGCATCTTTTAATACACCACTGATCATGCTTTGATCAATTGGAAGATTACTGTTATTGATATCTACTACTGGTTGATGAACACCATCCCAAGGTTCAGTCTTGGTAGCAATCGCAATATTATATTTTGCCTTTTTTACAGTCTGCATTGCACCCATCATTTCACTGATGATTTTGTCTTTCTTGGAAGGCAAAAATGATATATCCAGATAACCTTCATAATTAGCATAAACAACCCCGCCGATCGCAATCACAAACACTGCAATCCCTATCGCAATAGAAATCATCAGTTTATTTTTTGGCATCGGGGCTGGACTAAAACCTGTTCTCAAATCCTGCGCAGTAATCGACGGTACCTCTGGCACAGGCGCAACATCCGTTTCTCCGTGGAAATTTGGTGATGGTTTTTTTCCGAACATAAATTTTTCTTAAATTTTAATAACTATTCTATAACCCTAAATATTTCTTTTACAGAGGTAATGCCGTCTTTGGCTTTCAATAGACCATCCTGCGCCATGGTAATCATTCCGTTTTTCACTGCCACCTCTTTCATTTGGTATTCTGATACTTTACCGGAAAGCACAATCTCTTCAATTTCTTTATTCATGGTAAATATTTCATAAATACCAACCCTTCCTTTGTATCCGACATTATTACAAGCCGAACAACCTCTGCCTTTATAGAATTTTAGATTATTAAGATCAACTTTTTCACCGGAGTTTTCGGGAATTTCTGATAGGATTTTTTTTATTCTCGTTAATGTATTTTCATCCACTATTTCTTCTTCTTTGCATTCTTCGCAAATCCGGCGGACAAGTCTTTGCCCGACCACTGCGTTCAAAGCCGGTGCCAATAAAAAAGGTTTGACTCCCATGGACATAAATCTCGGGATTGCCCCCGCCGCATCATTGGTATGAATAGTAGAAACGACCAAATGCCCGGTTAACGCCGACTGTATGGCAATTTCGGCAGTTTCCAAATCTCGGATTTCACCGACCATAATGATATCCGGGTCCTGTCTTAAAATTGCTCTGAGACCTTGTGCAAATGTATATTCTTTCTGACCACCGCCTCCACCGGATAATCCGGCCTGCAGTGCCGCTTTTAAACCTTCGTTTTCACTCTGTTGAGAAGTATGGATTTGGCTTTGAATAATACCTTTCAATTTGTATTCAATCGGATCTTCAAGCGTTATAATTTTTGTACTTGTAGTATTAAGCTTATTTAAAATTGCGTACAGTGTCGTGGTTTTTCCGGAACCGGTCGGACCGGTTGTTACGATCATGCCGTTTGGACGCTCGGCTTCCCGTTTTAAATCCTCATATGCCTTACCCCGGATCCCCAGACTGTCAAATTCCAAACCGGCAACGGAAGACATCAAAAGCCTCATCACGACGCTTTCCCCATATGCCGAAGGCAGGGTTGAAACTCTGACGTCGATCTTTTCTTCGGTTAGCTCGATGGTGATTCTGCCGTCCTGAGGGATATCCGTAATATTCAGTTTTAATCCGGAAATAAGCTTTACTCTGCTGATTAATTTTGGCCAGACTTCTTTCCCTAAAACAGCAACAACCTGTAAAACCCCATCAATCCGAAATCTGATTTTAACATCCTCTTCCTCCGCCTCAATATGAATATCCGAACTTCTTGCCTGAATTGCCGAGGACAATATCATTGTCATCATATCCGTGATTGAAGCAGATTTTAGCTTTTCATCAAGTTGAGTAAAAGACTTTATTTCCTGCTTATAGCGATTTATTTCCTCCTCGGTAATCTCTACATTGCCGGTAAATGCCTTAATTTTAGGAACAATTGAATATAATTTATGTGCATGTTCAAAACTATAATCTGAGATTAAATATTCAACCTTTCTCAGACTCGGGTATTTTGTATTCAATTCATCAATAATAGCCCTGCTTTTCTGATTATTCATATCGACAATGCCGAATCGAAGCTCTTCGTCCGTCCGATAGAAACAAATGATTTTTGCTTCCAGCGATTTCTGTTCGGGTATAACCGAAATAGCTTCAACCTGTATCGGGAAACCTTTCAGACTCATATAGCCGACACCGGTCATAGCTGCTTTTTCTGCAACTAATTTTTCCTTTTCTTTAATGTCTATATCGTGAATCTTTTGATCCAGTTTTTCTTCAGTCTCTTCGGAAGAAATATGGATAGTTTGTTTGTTTGACCCATTTCGCAGGTCATCAATTGTTTTTATCATACGCTAATTATAACTAATCTTGGGCGTATTGTAAAAAAGCGAGCTTTTATCGCTCACTGTCATTAAAATTCTGGATTTTTTTATCTGACGGGCGGAACCGTTCTGATGGTATTTAAAACTTTTTGCTCAGCTCCCGCCAAATCAGCAGCACTGATCGTAATTCTTGTAAAATTCTTTGTCCCTACCGGATTGTATTCTGACAGTAATTTTATCGCGTCAACAGCAGCAGGCGTACTGATGATTGCGCTGTATTCCCCTTTAGTCTTTTCGAAGAAGATAATAACGGTTTCCGCTTCCGGAGCATCGATAATTAATTCATCAATAACACTCAAAACATCCTCCTCACTTGAAGAACCGGATTTTATAAAATCCTCTTCATTTAATAACGACCAAAAAATCTTATTTTGCTTGTCTTGTTTTAGTCTGGCCAGTGCCCTACCCCACAGCTTCAATGTCTCTACGGACTTTGTTTGGTAAAGATGGCGGACAATTTCTTCCCGCCGCGCGCCAGAGGAAATAAGATGGCTGGCGATCGCTAGCGAGCGGGGTGTGACTGAGGCAGTCTGAAAACTTTTAGTTTTTGATATTATCCCCGCCAATAAACTGGTTGCTATATATTCATCCAGAATATTCTCTTTCCAGTTTTTAATCATTTCAAATACAATTTCTGAAACAGAAGTAGCGGTAAGATCAATCAGGTTTATTTGCCCGAAATTCTCATTCGTCGGACTGTGATCAATGTTAATGATTGGAGTATGGTAAAAAAACTCTGTGTTGTTTTCATACAGCTTGCCCAGAGATTCTAAATCGGGAGTGTCGAGAACAAATACTAAACTGTATTCGTAATCCGATGAGGAAAGACTGACATCTTTTTCCCTGAAAGTTCCGTCCTTTGGAGTAATATAAATATCGAGTTGATCATTTTTTATATCATAACTTAACTCCTCAACCTTAGTGCGGGAGACATCCAGAGAAATGATAAATTTCCTTAAAGAAGTTAGATCGGAAATAATTTCCTTGCTTTTGGGTAGAAACTGATTATGCGGAGGCAGTGTAAATTCTGAACACACGACTTTGACTTTTTTATCCAATTTTTCCAAAACCGAAAATAGCGCCAGACCAGCAGCTACCGCATCCGTAGTCGGATCTTTCGGCAGGCAGACCAGAATATTTTGACTTTTTTTTACGTTCTCATGAATCTGCTCTTTGGGAGAAAGCATCATAACTATTAACTCTAATATACAATTAACTTATAAAAACATAAGTAAATTACTATATAGTATTTGATTATATATGTCAAGCATTGCTAAATATCCAACCGATTGCCGACTCATCCCCAATGCTATCAAAACCGTCATAATCCTCTGGCTTTGTTGTATTATTCTCTGTTATAGTAGTAAGTATGATAGAAACCAAGAAAAAATACTATACCGAAAACGAAAAACAAACCAAAGAAATCGGCATGGAGCTAGGCAAGCAAATCACCGGCGGAGGCATAATAGCGCTGTACGGCAATCTGGGGGCGGGTAAAACAGTCTTTGTTAAAGGTGTTGCCAAAGGCCTCGGTATCAAGAATCGTATTACCAGCCCAACCTTTGTTTTTTGGCGGGTTTATAATTTGTCAAAAAAACGGCTGAGATATTTCTGCCATGTCGATCTGTATCGGCTACCTGAGCCCAGCAATATACAATCTATCGGCATCGAGGAATACTGGGGGCGCAAAGATACCGTCTGTCTCATCGAATGGGCGGAGAAAGCAAAACGTCTGCCGAAAAAAAATATTTCGTTCAAGGTAAAAATAAATATTTTAGAGAAAAACAGCAGGTCAATCGAAATCATTAATTTTTGACAAATGAGCAAGAATTAGCTACAATTAGGGTGATATTTTTATTATTAATTATCCAAACATGTTCAAAAATCAAGACAATGAAATGACAGAAAAAGAGACCGAAACAATCATCGGACCGTCGGTTAAAGTTGAGGGGGATTTTCATGGCGAAGGCAGTATTGTTGTTGAAGGACAAGTTGTCGGCACGCTTAAAACAAACCAAGATTTAAAAATCGGGACAAATGCCAAAATAAAAGCCGACTTGGAAGCGGCAAATGTTTTAATCTCCGGCGAAGTAATCGGTGATTTATATGTAAAGGGTAAAACCGAACTGAAAAGCACAGCTAAGGTAACCGGCAATATTAAAACTAAAATTATTTCCATTGAAGCGGGCGCATCACTGAACGGCAATTGCGTTTGCGACCAGAACGATACAATGGAAATAAAAGAAGAGGCACAAAAATTGAAGACTAGAACCGGAAAGAATGATAAATCGGAAACGATTTAGTTAAACTGCTAACCGAAGCTTGTTGAAGAAGCCATGTATTACTATCTCTATGATTCTTTCTTGAGCGATAAGAAATATGCTCAAACCCTGGCGAAGATCGAAAACCGATTGATTGATTTAGGTATCAACGGAAAAATTGAAAAAATGAATGTTTTGAAGAGTATTAAAGAGGTTATCAACGATAGTGTAAAAAATGGTGTCGATACAATAATTGCCGTAGGGTCGGACAGAACTTTTTCCAGGGTATTCCCGGCAGTCGCAAATCAGACGGGTGTAACTTTCGGCTACATCCCGATAGAAAACAGTACCATCGCAAAAATACTGGGCATCCCCGTCGCCGAAAAGGCATGTGACGTGCTTTCCGCAAGAATCATTGAGAGAATTGATATCGGTAAAGTAAATGATCAGTACTTTTTTTCAAGCTTAGAAGTTCCGGAAGCAAGCAATGTATCTCTGGAATGCAACGGCGGACATTTTAACATTTCATCCACCAGTAAAACAGACCGCATCCAAATCTGCAATCTTTCATACGCTCCGATCGACACGGAAAGACGTAAAAATGTCTGCAATCCGAAAGACGGATTCCTGGAAGCGGTTTTTACACCGAAAGAAAAAAGCGCTTTCGGTAAAGACAAGCTTGCTACAAAAAAACAGAGCGTTTTTCCTATCCGTAAAATCAAGATTATCAGTGAGGAAATTGTATCACTGATTGCCGATGGAGAAACAATTGTGAAAACACCAGCCACAGTCGAAGTGTTGAACAAAAAGCTCAATATCATAGTCGGCAAGGAAAGAAAATTCTAACAGCAATACCGCGGGGATCTGATACCCTCATTCCACAGTAAAAACAACCTAAAGATAAAAACAAAAATTACCACGAGAGATGTGCGTATTTTTTTAATATGAGCCCCGGAAGAGTTGGCCCGAGCATTTGAAAAACAAATGCATCAGATTGACCCGGGCCATATGCATTTTCAAAAAGTGCATTGGCATCGGGTTGACCAAATAGCATTTTTCAACTATCCTATAGTAATATTGACTGATATCTAATATGACTGAAACAACAGAAAAGAAGGAAGTTTCCATCCCGGAACAAATCGTAATCAAAGAATTGGCGGAAAAAATGAATCTGCCGGTTACCAGCCTGATTGCGGAATTAATGAAAAACGGGATCATGTCCTCCATGAACGAGCGGATTGATTTTGATACGGCCGGCATTATCGCGGAAGATTTGGGTTATACCATCAAAAAGATTGAATTAGAAGAAAACGGCGAAAGCGAAGACGTTAAAATTCTGGAAGATGCGCTAAAAGACGATACCCAAGCCGAAGAACGCCCGCCGGTTGTTGTTGTTATGGGGCATGTTGACCATGGTAAAACCAAACTGCTGGACGCCATCCGAACCACCAATATTGTTGACGATGAAGCGGGCGGAATTACCCAGTCCATCGGAGCATATCAAATAGAAGACAAGGGCAAATTGATCACGCTCATCGATACCCCGGGCCACGAAGCATTTTCGGCCATGAGAGGGCGCGGAGCACGCGTCGCTGATATTGCCATTTTAGTTGTCGCCGCTGATGACGGAGTGAAACCACAGACCAAAGAAGCGTATAAAATAATTCAGACCACCAAGCTCCCGTTTGTCGTTGCAATCAACAAAATAGATAAGCCAGAAGCGAATGTAGAAAGAGTTAAAAAAGAACTGACGGAAATGGGAATCGTTCCGGAAGAGTGGGGCGGTAAAACCGTATTTGCTGAAATCTCCGCAAAAGATAAAATAGGCATATCCGAATTACTGGATATGGTTTTATTAGTCGCGGAAATGGAAAAGAAAAATATTGTAGCAAACCCGGACCGGGAAGCAGTCGGCACGATCATCGAATCGCATATTGATAAAGGAGCCGGACCGCAGGCGACTGTTTTAGTACAGACCGGCTCACTGAAAGAAGGCGATAACATTATCGTCGGCGATGTTTACGGCAAAGTAAAAGCACTGAAAGATTGGCGCGGGGAAATCGTAAAATTAGCCGGTCCTTCCAGGCCGGTACAGATCCTTGGTCTGAAAGGAGCGCCAAAGGTCGGAGATATTTTACGTACTACCAAAAACCAAGCGGAGATTAAAGATCTGATCAAGAAACAAAAAGAGATTTCATACCAAAAAGAAAAAGATCAGCAAATCGTCCAAAGAAACACAGAAAATGAAAATTCAGAAAATGAAGAGACAGAAAAAAAGGTACAGGATTTAAACATAATTTTGAAAACGGATACTCTCGGATCACAGGAAGCAATTATTGAATCTTTAAACAAACTGAAGCATCCGGAAGTTAGAGCAACAATAACATCTAAGGGACTGGGGAATATAACAGAAAAAGACATTATCCAAACTGATTCAGCCGGCGCTTATTTAATCGGTTTCAACGTTGTTCTGACCACGCACGCGCAGGAGATCCAAAGAGACCGCCAGGCGAATGTTAAATTGTATGACATAATTTATGAACTGCTGGATTTTGTAAAAGATGAACTGGAAAAAATGCTGTCTCCGGAACTGATTCAGACCGAGCTCGGCAAAGTGGAGATATTAGCAATTTTCAAAAACGAGAAAGACGGTCAGATCGTCGGCGGCAGAGTAAAACAGGGCAAAATAGAAAATAACACCAAAGTCCGGATAATCAGAAATAATGAAAAAATCGGATCGGGCCATATTGTGCAACTGCAATCGGACAAGAAAAATTCAAAAGAAGTCCCGAAAGATTCGGAATGTGGAATGAAAATTGAAACTCACGCCGTAATTCAGGTTGGAGACAGCATAGAAGTATACCGTGAAGAGAAAAAAGCTCGAAAAATAGAATTCAAATAACAGGAAAGGCCATGCCTTCCCAACGGATAAAACAGATCAACGAACTTATCAAAGAAGAACTCGGTTCTATTATGAACAGGGAGATCGAGTTTTCTTCCGGTAGTCTGGTTACCATCACCAAGGTAGAAACCAGTCCGGATTTAAAGCATGCCAATATTTCTGTTTCCATATTGCCATTCAGCGCAAATCAGCAGATAAGACACGAAATTGAACGGGAAAAAGGCAATATTCAGAAACTGCTCGGCGACCGGATAAAAATCAAATTTATCCCGAAAATTCACTTCCGTCTGGATGAA
Source organism: Patescibacteria group bacterium (assembly GCA_041664365.1). NCBI lineage: Bacteria > Patescibacteria group bacterium. The sequence goes on along the minus strand of JBAYKW010000012.1, from coordinate 8,800 downwards.
TCAGAAGAAAAAGCGCAACATATCACCGACCTGCTTGACACAATTAATAAATAACTCTAAGATAGCATGTTTTCCAAATACGGAAGACGATTAGAGTGATTTATGGCTTTTTTTAATCTATTATATGTACCAAAACGCTAGTCTTTATAAAGAAATATTCGACAGACTCTCCGAATCCGAGAGAACGCTTGTAATTGCCCACCAAAACCCGGATGGCGACGCTGTCGGATCAATGCTAGCAGTCACCCACTTCCTGGACCAGACCGTCGGGATTAACCACGTTTTTTGCCTGACTGAACCGATGGATTCATTCAGTTTTTTGCCGGGCGTAGAAAGAATCAATACTGATGCAAAAATATTTAATGAACATGAATTTGATACGATAGTAATTCTGGATTCCGGAGATTTGAAATATTGCGGTATTGAAATCCATATTGATAACCTTACATACAAGCCAATAATTATTAATATTGACCATCACCCGACCAATACAAATTTCGGGCATATCAACCTGGTGGAAACCAACGCGGCATCGACTACCGACATTCTTTACCGGATTTTTGAACACAACCGTTTTAATATTTCCAAAGATATGGCCACCTGTTTGCTGACCGGGATCATGACTGATACCGGCAGTTTCTCTAACCTCGGCACTACTTCACAGTCGATTCAGAATGCATCAGAGCTTTTGATCAACGGTGCGCGCAAACAGGAAATAATCAACAACACATTAAATATCCAATCAATCGGAACACTGAAGCTCTGGGGCAGAGCATTTTCCAGACTGGTTAAAAGCGATTATACTGATGCGGTAATGACGGTGATCACCCAAAAAGATTTTGAAGAATGCGGAGTAATTAATGACAGTGCGGAAGGGATTGCAAATTTTCTAAACAATTTACATGGTGCCAAAGCCGTACTGGTCCTGAAAGAACAAAAAGACGGTACAATTAAAGGAAGTCTCAGAACGACACAGGACGGGGTGGATGTATCGGTTTTCGCCCGACTGCTCGGCGGTGGCGGACACAAAAAAGCGGCCGGGTTTACGATTAAAGGCCGGATCAAAGAAACGGCAACTGGCTGGCGGATTGTCTGATGTCAAATTGACAAAAAAGACGGTCATCGTATACTGAGAGATGTCCTTTATTTAAAAAGATTAATATAAAAACTATGCATCTTATCCCTACCGTTATCGAAAAATCCAACATGGGTGAACGGGCGTATGACATTTACTCGCGTCTTTTGAAGGAAAGAATAATTTTTTTGGGCGACCCAATTGATGACAATATCGCCAACACGGTAATTGCCCAGTTGCTTTTTTTGGACTCTGAAGATAAGAAGCGGGATATTAAACTGTATATCAATACTCCCGGCGGATCCGTTACCTCCGGCATGGCTATTTACGATACGATGCAGTATGTCAGCCCGGATGTTTCCACCATCTGCGTAGGACTGGCCGCTTCCATGGGTGCCACCCTGCTCGCGGGCGGTAAAAAGGGAAAAAGATTCGCCCTGCCGAATTCGGAAATCCTGATTCACCAAGTGATGGGCGGAGCGGAAGGCCAGGCGGTTGATATCAAGATCCGTGCTGAGCATATTTTAAAGATCAGAGACCGGTTGAACAACATCTTAGCAAGTCACACCGGACAACCACTGAAAAAGATTGAAAAGGACACTGACCGCGACTATTTCATGACCGCGGAAGAAGCAAGAAAATACGGCATAATCGACAGAATTATCCAATAAAGCCAATATTAGCGACAAAAAACCGTCCTGTGTGAATTCGAAGAGGCGGTTTTTGCTTTTATTTCAGCTATTTAGGACTTGCCAACGCCAATCGGCTATGCTAGTATTTACTGGCAAATAAATTAACTAGTTAATCTAAGAATCTTCACTAGGAAAGTGGATTGCTCAAAGAATCAGATGACATCATTTTACATTATATTCTCAAACTTTATCAAAACAAATCGCCAATCTTTATTGGATGGTTTTATGGAAGTTGGAAATATCAATTCTTTGTCTCTTAAGCAAAACATATAGTTTTGTCTATTTACCTATCGTGAAGATTCCCTAATAAAACAGGAGAATCTTTTTATGGAAAATTTAATCTTTATCATCACTTTAGCCATCGCCGCTCCGATCGGAATGGTGATTGGTTATTTTGGCCGTAAGCAAATGGCAATCCGGCAAGTTGACTCTGCGGAAGCAAAGGCGGAATCAATCGTCAAAGACGCAAAAGCGCAGGAAAAAGAAATTGTTCTGCAGGCGAAGGATAAATCGATCAGCATCATTGAGCACGCCAAGCAGGAAGAACAGGCCAGGATGACGGAAACCAACCAACTGCGCAAGCGTTTGGAAGACCGGGAAACACGTTTTGACCAGAAACTGCTTGATCTGGAAAACCAACAACAGCGCGTCAGAGATAAGGCAAGTCAAGTTGAACAAATCAAAGTAGAAATTCAGAAGATTAAGCAGGAACAGATATCAAAACTGGAGAGCGTAGCCGAACTATCCAAAGAAGACGGAAAAAAACTGCTGCTGGATCAAGTTGAACAAGAATCCAAAGACAATTTGGTACAACGCATCAAGAAGATGGATGATGTAAATGAAAAAGAACTTGAAATCAGGGCCCGTACCCTGCTCAGCACCGTAATCCAAAGATATGCCGGCACTCATGTCGCTGAAACAACCACCACCACTGTAACTCTGCCGAATGATGAAATGAAAGGCAGAATTATCGGTAAAGAAGGTCGCAATATAAAAACGATTGAACAAAAAACCGGTGTGGAAATAATCGTAGATGATACTCCGGAAGCAATTGTGATATCCGGATTCAACCCGATCAGGAGACATCTGGCGAAGCGGGCTTTGGATAAATTAATTTCAGACGGCAGAATCCATCCATCCCGCATTGAAGAAGCGATCGCAGAAGCAAAGATAGAATTATCCGCAGATATCCGCAAAGCCGGTGAAGACGCCGCTTATGAAGTGGGGGTTGCCGGACTTGATCCGAAACTTTTACAGATCTTGGGACGGCTGAAATACAGGACCAGCTACGGACAAAACGTACTGATGCACTCGATTGAAGTGGCAAATATATCCGCACTGCTTGCCCAGGAATTGGGTGCCAATGTTGCAGTCGCCAAGAAGGGCGGTTTGTTACACGATATCGGAAAAGCAGTTGATCATGAGGTACAGGGCGGACATCCGGAAATCGGACGGGATATTATGAGGAAATTCGGACTGCCGGAAGAAGTGGCATACATATCAGTCGCGCATCATGAAGACAAACCGACATCGATTGAGGGAATCATCGTAAAAGTTGCCGATGCCATCTCAGGCGCACGTCCTGGTGCCAGAAAAGACACCTACGAACAGTATATTAAGAGGCTCGATGAAATTGAACAGCTTGCCAATTCATTTGCCGGCGTGGAGAAATGCTACGCCATCCAGGCAGGCCGTGAAGTGCGTATATTTGTAAAACCGGAAGAACTGGATGATCTTGCATCACACAAACTGGCAAGAGACATTGCTGATAAAATTGAAGCGGAACTGAAATATCCGGGTGAAATAAAAGTAAACGTTATTCGGGAAACACGGGTTATTGAATATGCCCGCTAGATATATAAATCATGAAGTTAACTGTTCTCTTTTTCGGGGATGTCGACGGTAAAATAGGCCGGCTCGCAGTCAGCAAGATTTTGCCGTCCCTGAAAGAACAATACAAACCGGATCTCGTGATGGCCAATGTGGAAAATCTGGCGCACGGCAAAGGCATCACCAAAAAAACCCTGCAGGAATTACTGGACTCAGGAGTAGATTTCTGCACCTCCGGCAACCATATCTTCAAACGGGAAACCGGCCTGGCACTGCTCGACGATAAAGATATCCCGGTAATCCGCCCTGCGAATTATCCGGATAAAACACCGGGCAGAGGTTTCCAGGTGGTCGAAGTTGGAACAAAAAAAATACTTATGATAAACTTACTGGGCCAGGTATTTATCGATGAATACGGCGTTACTAACCCGTTTCACGTCCTGAACGAAATACTGGAACTTTACAAAAATACCGAACTGGCCGGAATAATCGTCGACCTGCACGCCGAAACCACCAGTGAAAAAGTAGCGATGGGCTGGCACGCGGACGGCAAGGTTTCCGCGATTCTGGGAACCCATACCCACGTTCCGACAGCTGATGCTAAAATTCTTCCGCAGGGTACCGCGTATATCACAGATGTAGGGATGGTCGGTGCCGCTGAATCGGTGCTCGGAGTAAAAAAAGAAATAATCCTGAACCGGTTTCTCCATGATGACAGAGAGCGGTTCGACTTCCCGGAAGAGGGATTAGCCCAGGTCAATGCGGTAGTAGTCCAGATAGACTCCGACACGAGAAAAGCGACCAGCATTGAACTGATTAACAAACAAATAGATATCTAAATTATTTACCCGTCAAATCTAAACGACGGCTAGAAGGAGGTTAAAAATGAATAAAGCAGAATTAGCAGACGTAATTGCAGAAAAACTAAGCGTGCCGAAGAAACAGGCGGAAGAGATGCTGGAGGTATTTGAAAATACCGTCATCTCCACCCTGAAAGCCGGAGGCGAAGTCAGCCTGACCGGATTCGGTACATTCTCCGCCAAGCGCAGAGAAGCCCGCATGGGGGTTAATCCCCAAAAGCCGACCGAACGGATACAAATTCCAGCAGTCACCGTTCCGAAGTTCAAGGCAGGAAAAACGCTGAAGGATTCCCTGAAACAGTCACAGTAGAAATAAATAAAAAAACCGAAACACCGCCATAATCTGGCGGTGTTTTGTGCCCGTTTAATAATGGTACATAACGTACATACACGCGGCTACCATTAAAGTTTTAGATAATCGGCGTCATTATATTTGCCCGCCTCGGCTATGCCCTGCAAGAATAGATTTTGATTTTACCCTAACCTATCCGTGTGCGGGCAATGAAAAGAAATTCTAATTTAATTGACATTTTGCTAAAATAATAATAATCTTAGTATAAAGAATTTATTAACAATTAACAATAATATAATGCCAGAATTTAAGGGAGAGGCTCCTGGTGCATTTGCAGATCAAGGTTTACCTGAAGACCATGATCAAGATGAAATAGCGACAAATCCAGAAGCAGAACAAGAATTAGAAGATAAAAGCGATCAGCAACTTTTAGACTTACTTACTGCTTTAGAAAAAACATCAAATAGGCATAGTAAATGGGAAGAGGAAGTCTTTGGAACACTTAAGCAAGAAGCGGCTGAAAGCCTACTTCAAATAAGGGATGCTAGAGAACTAGCCCGCGCCGAATTACCAGAATTGTGTGAAGTATTAGTTAAACGGGGTCTTGCTGTAAAATTGAATTTACGGCAAGTAATAGATGAACCTAAATCAGATGCTCGCCGCGAATTTGAAAAGATGACAGGCAAAAAATATGAATCCAATCAATTAGACTGGGGAGACATTGATCCTGAATTGAAAAGACAAGGAATGAGGACTATCCAAGATGGAGATAACGGAGACGTCTCTTATATACTAAAATGAAAATATTTCAAGCTTAATTGTTCTAAGTGAATAAAACGGAACATGGGCTGACCATTACGAAGTTCAAGGCAGGCAAAACACTGAAGGATTCCCTGAAACAGTCACAGTAGAAATAAATAACAAACTGAAAACACCGCCATAATCTGGCGGTGTTTTAATAATTTAAATTTTAATCAAAGAGATAGAGATTCGGTCCCCCCAAGAGATTCGGTCACCCAAAGTATTATTGGAAATAGCGTCAAACACATCGTAACAAAAACAAATTTCTTTACATCATCAGTCTTTTTAAAGTAAAAAAGGGCCCAATTTACTGCTATCATTAATAGCGGTACGGGGAACATAAATATTCCGGCCCAATCTTCACCAAAAAATAAAATATATAATCCATTAACCCACACAATATTAGATGATAATAATAAAATCAAGAATAATTTATCAGAAATTTTTTTCCTTCCTACCTTATTATGCGCTTGTGAATTCTCCACAATTTTCTTTGACTCTTTTTTTGACATAGTTATTTTATTAGTAATACAATAAATTATTTCTACTTAAATCCAGCATAATACAAACAAAGATCTCGTTCACTTAAGCCCGACCCTACTTCGTTCTCTAAATAGTCACAATATTCCGGTTTATTGTATTCATGTGCTACATTACCAAAACAAGAGGCCACCATATTAAGCGTTATACCAGAATCCAAAGGAGATATTTCTATATTCATTGATTTGCACCCTTCGATTGAAGCATTTTCCAGCGATTCTCCTTCAGTTAATGTATTAGTTAGACAATCTTTGTAATTATCATAGTTTAAACTGCCGAAACTTGTACTTCTACTTGCATCTCCAGTTAAATATATATTTGCACACTGACTAGGATTATTATTATATTTTGCAACATCATTAATACAATTCTTAGCATATATAAAATCATATCCGTAATCACTCTTGAAGCAATATTCCGCTTTATTATCTTTAATGGATAAAAATATTCTGCATGCATCACGACTGTCTATATTCGTAAATTTAGAACATTGTTCTATATCAGTAATACTAGAAAACACCTTTTTCAATTCGTCATAATCAATGAAATAATCTTCATTATACCCAATCTCAGAAACTTTCAAACTGTATTTGCAGTTTTCAATACTATCTGTCTTACCGAGCAGTTCACAATATTTTGGATCATTTGTTATGCTAGCATAATCAGATATGCACAAACCTTCTAATAAAAAAGGTTTTGCTATTTCCATGCATTTATCCAAATCATTTGTCAATTTAAGTACCTTTGAAAAACAACGCCCTAGCGGCAGATCTAATAATTGAATATCAGCATATTGTATCGCAATCTGCTTACAATCATCAAAAACCTTAGCTTCACTAGATAATTTATTTGCTATACTATAATTTGCAATATCTTTATCACTACCAATCCTATTATATTCTAATAATAACTTATTTGCTCCAAAATATAATACAGTAAAAATAATAAAAACAAATGATGAAACAATAAATAGTTTTCGTTTATCAAACCATTTGACTATAAGAAGAACCAGATTTACAAGTATCCCAAAAAACAATGAAAATCCTGCTATTATAAATGCCCAAGACCCAATAATCATTGAATAAATAAATAGCGGAAACCATGTAAGATTTGATAAAATATATAAACACCAAAATAACTTAGTAGAAATTTCTTTTGGCTTGACCATGCTATTTGATTCTTTTTGTTGAGGCATGTTATTCAGTGCTAGTTATTATTAATATATTATTTGGTGATTTTTTTGTTGTACTAACCTTAGTATAGAATACTCCAGAGAATTAAACAAAAACGACATTTAATATTGACAATTACCTATCAATAAGTTAACCTGACAAACCGTTCATTCTCGAGGTCTCAAGCTAGGAAGGTGAGGTAATGGCTACCAAACAAAAACACACCAGAAAACCAAAGCCTGAAGCCGTGCAGGACATTATTCACTCGATCACCGGTGGTGTGATCGAAGTGGAAGACGTGCTCTCGCTCGCCACCATCCTCCTCATGCATCGCCCCCAGCCCGGCGGACACATCCAGGTTCGCCTGAGGCCGGAATTCGTCCTCCGCAAGGAGGAACAGGTCAGGTACCGGCCGGGAGAGAACCTCCTCGAGTCAATCGCAAGGAGCACGACTCAATTCGGTTTCTTCGCAATGATCCGCAACTGCCTGCTAACCAAGGAACCGCACGACGGCCTGCTGTGGCTCAACCCGGGCGGTCCGCTCGAAGGCCGGGACGTCTTCACAGCCCGCGTTACTCCGCTGTTCACCGGCCTGGACATGGTCGGAAACGCCCGACGGTTCGCAGAGGAGATGTGCCCCTTCTGCAGCCACGTGCAGGTGTTTCCGCCAGAACAGATGCCGACCACCTAGTCCACGTCCACCGTTCAATACTTCGAAGGAGGTGTCTAATGCCCGAAGCACAGCGTACCCCATTGCCGGGGAAACAGCTAGCGCACACTCACTGTTTCAACATCGGCGTAATTGCAGAGTATATTACTCTCACCGTCGTTACGTACCCCAATGACAAGCCAGGCAGTGTCTTCATCACAATCAACAAGAATGGTTCAATCGTCAACGGACTTCTGGCCTACTTCTCGGAGGCCGTAACCCTTCTGCTACAATACGGCGTACCGCTGTCCGTGCTGGCGAGCGAATTCAAACGCGTTCAACTTGGACCACGGTGCAGCACTTCAGAGAATCCCGCACTGCCAGTCGTCAAGCCGATCATCGATTATGTCTTCCAATGGCTGGAGACGAGATTCGGTGACACCAGTGAGTCTGACGGTGATCCTGCCGCCTGACCTAGTAATTATTCGCACACCACTCGATTGCTCCGCAACCGAGTTTTTTTTATTATAAGTTTACCAAAACAAATAACCGAGTACTACCCGGCTAATGGTGGGTCCGAGAGGAGTTGAACCTCTGACCTCCACAATGTCAATGTGGCGCTCTAACCAACTGAGCTACGAACCCAAGTTATTATTTTATTACGTGGGAACAAATGGTGGGTGCGGATGGACTTGAACCATCGACCTCTTCATTATCAGTGAAGTGCTCTAGCCAGCTGAGCTACGCACCCATCATTTATTCCCTGCTATTTTATAACAGTACAATGCTATCAAAAAAGATTGGTTTTGACAAGACATTTACATTTATATTTCGAAATATATCATGTCAACAAATTAACCAATCCTTTTTGTCTTTGACAACTGGAAGG